>JAQFVO010001030.1 GCA_027942505.1 Endozoicomonas sp.
TTGCTCTGGCATCTGTGATGCTCATTAACATTACTCCCGATTGGCAACCCTTGGGGTATCGCATAGACAACCAAGGTTATGTAATACCCCCAGCTACAGCCCACGGCTTGCAAGGGTTTTAGAGAATATGGGGGTATCGAAAATGAGGATTGGGGGTATCGATTTTTGAAGCTTTGAAAATACCCCCATCCGTACCCCCAAATTTTAAGGATACTGGCGGTTTTCAGCAAACGACTACGGAAGTAAAGATAGGCTAGAAGTCAGTAAAATCAAGGGTTTGCGGACTTTAAAGGAAGGTGGCGGAAAAGCTTCTGGTCGGCGTGAGAGGATTCGAACCTCCGACCCTTTCGTCCCGAACGAAAGGATTTAATCAATAAATTCATATAGTTATACAATAACCCTTATCCTCATAGGGATATTTAAGTTATTGATTTTATTGAGTCGTATAAAACGAGTGTACTCACTGTTTTTGCTAGACTTATGTTGTCTAACCAGTCAGTTATACAGTAGTCCAGAATATCCGTCCCTGCCAGCTGGCAAACCTGCCCTATACTCTGCTACTATTCCCCGGACACAAGCTCGCCTTGTGTCGCTTCCGGCGTCTAACAGCGCGCACTTCAGGTTAACCGCCTGGTGGGACAAACGGCTTCTAAGTCGGGCGTCCGGGGAATACAAAACTCTCTGAGGAATAGCCGGGCTCCAGTGCGGAGTGTTAGCGCCCGGCACCATATCTTTCCTGTTAAATCCCAAAACGTTAATCTGGTAGTAGAGGCACGAGCTCTATTGATAGTCGATATAGCTCCTTTTCGATGTTCTCCAGGGTGCCTTTCGCTGCCGATACAAACAGCTCCGTTTTCTTATCATTGGCCAGCATCAGAGCCTTTTGACACTCTTTACGCATAGCGATCAGTTTTTTCGCGGTGTCCATACAACTCCCGAGGTTTCCCGCTATCAGTTTTCTTAAGAATGCTGTTTATTTATACAGCACTTGCTTACATACCAATAATAAGGGGGTGCGTATTTAAATTTGTGATACAGGTCAATTTATCGTCTAGGCTTGCCGCTGCTGCAAAACTTTCGTGAATAAGTATGCAGCTAACGCATAGTGCTCTAACAGGCCGCACTCAGGGTAAAGACGATGAAGGTGACGTTTGGCGAAAGGCTCCGACTGGCCCGAAAAGATGCCGGTAAATCACAGACTTTTATGGCATCCATGGTGAGCGTTAATGCTTCAACGTGGAATCGTTGGGAGAACAACCGGTCGCTGCCGGACTTGCTCGACTTACAGAGAATTGGAAGCCAATGTGGTCTGTCACTGGACTGGCTGGTGATGGGTATTGATACTCACAACGGTGTCGCTGCTCATATCATTTTCATGCTGGATAAGCTGAGACCGAGAGAATCAAAAAAATTGCTGGAATGGATAGAGGTACGCTTGGAAAGCGGTGACATACTCCCACCACTAAGCCGCTAAGCGGCTATAGTGGGGGCTTCTTGTGACCCATACCGATAAGCATCAGTACCTTTCGCTGTAGAACCTGCGCTGACAGGACTCTCTACAGGGGAACTCTTTACACAATCACTGTGTCCCAGTGAATCAGCTAATCCCATATCTCTTATATTTCGTGCGGCATTCGTGTCCCGATCATTCACTGAATGACAGCCTGGACATTCCCATTCACGGATGGACAACGGCATGGATTCCATTTTGTAGCCACAGCAGTTACAGAGCTTGGAGCTTGGCTGGAACCTTCCGATCCGAAGAAGGTTCTTGCCATTCCAACGGCACTTGTAATCCAGTGTCGTCAGGAACATGCCCCAACCGGCATCCTGTATTGCCCTGGCAAGCTTATGGTTCTTTGTCATGCCCTTGATATTCAGGTCTTCGACAACAAAGGTGGTTGCGTGGTTTTTGTCAGCCAGCTTTGCTGTTACCTGATGAATGAAGTCGTAGCGGCGGTTGGCTACTTTTTCATGGATGGTTGATACTTTCCGTTTCTGCTTTGCCCTGCTGCCAGATCCCTTTTTCTTTCTGGCGAGTTTTTTTTGTTCAATGGCGAGTCGAACAAGCGATGCCTTCAGCAACCTTGGGTTATCACTCTTGTTGCCTGCACTGTCGATCAGGAACGAGGTCAGTCCAACATCAAGGCCAACGGTATGTTCTGGCTCAATCAACGCCAGTACTGGATCAATGGCGCCATTTTCTACCAAAACACTGGCATAGTATTTACCAGAAGGAGAACGCTTGATCGTGACCGTTTTTATTTTGCCGACAAAAGGGCGGTGCAGTTTCGCCTTGATGCCCTTGAGCTTTGGCAGATTGATCCGGTTATTGTCGAAATCAACCGTCACATGTTGGGGACACTGATAAGACTGCCAACCGGAGTATTTGGACTTGAACCTGGGAAACTTCGCTCGGCCCCGAAAGAAGTTGGTGAATGCGGTATCGAGATGAACAAGGGAGGCCAACAGGCTTTGACTATTGACTTCGTTTAGCCACTCTTTATCGTCTTTCTTGCTGGCAACCAGCAAATCTTGCAGTTGTCGCTTTGACAGACTTTTCCCTGTTTCCTTGTAATGCTTTTCTTTTTCAGCAAGAGCCCAATTATATACATGCCGAACGCAACCAAAGTGCTTGGCAAGCAACACTTTCTGTTCACCATTCGGATAAATTCTGTACTTGTAGGCTCTCATGGTATTTTTGACAATTTGACCAGTAGAAAGTTCACAGTTTATTGATGGTTTTGCCAGCCCTCTCCGGGCTGGTCGCTACCTAGGCGGCCCCATCCATCACCACCCAAGCTCTCCGAGCTATGGGTGGAGAATTACGCGAGGTTCGTTAAAAAATCCGGGTACAATCTTGCCCTGCCTGGTGCCGTCAATTGCGCACCAGACTCGGATTCTGCTCCATATTCTCCCTAGCTTGACTGGCTACCTCAGTAGCCAGCCTCCCGTATGGCCTCCTGGTACAGATCATTGATCTGGCTATTGAGCCGATCAATGCGCTGCTTCTTCACCGGCGCTGTCATAAACCGACTGTCCAGAATTTTCCTGACCTCCTTCTTCAGTTTGCTGATCCTGCGACTGTAGCGGTTCAGCTCTATGCGGCTGTCCAGTGCCTCGCTGCCTTCGCGCTCCAGCTCGGCAGCCTCTTCCAGCCGACCCTGCTCGGTAAAGTTCTTGATGGTGGCGGCCAGTGAGTTTGATTCCCGCAACAGGTCGTACATCTCTGTGCTGTAGCGGGTTGCGCCTTCGTCGTTGCCGCGAATGAATGAGCCAATCACAGGCCATTGTCTCACGCTCAACTCTGGTCGCTGGGGTGCGCCCCTGGCTTCTCTGGCCAGTGCGTCGGCACCCATCAGGGCGTAGCTGCCCAAGGTACCAAAATATCCTCTGAGCAAGTATTCCAGTCGCTTGGGTGAGCGCATCCATTCCGGCGCACCATCCGGCATGGCTTCTGCCAGTGCCTTGGTGGTTTCACTGGTCCATGGGGTGTACTGGCTCTCGGGCATCTGGTACTGCATACCAAGCGACAGGATGGGGGCGTCGGTAAAGCTGTTCTTGTTCCGGGCGACGTCCAGGGCGGGCGCAATGAACTGTGGCATCCCCATGGCAAATACGTCAGTAAACATTTTGCCGACCATCTTACCGGCCCACTCGCCGTCTTCTCCATTAAATGCGACGTTGTTAAACACCTCCGGCATGGTGGCAAAAATAGCGCCCATCTCAAACGGTTTTGGTATCCGGTAGTGATTGCCTTCACCGTCCCAGAAGTGATGCCAGGTTAGCTTTTCATGGTCGGGCAGCTCCTTGTAACGCTCGTCATCGGCAAACAGAGACCACAGCGCGATACTGGCGGCCATATACATGGAGCCTCGCAGCAACATGGCTGAGGGGTTTTCGATACCGCCCCGCGCTAATCTGTCCAGGCCTTGCATGCGGGCGTTGAGGAACGGGATTATTTCAGTGAGTATTCTCATGCTCTGCCACTTGCCGCGCCGGGTAAAGTTCAGAACGTCCTGCGCCTGGTGTGCGGCTTCGGCAATACTGGCACCCTGCTCCATGGCTTTGTTGAATACGGCCAGTCGGTTGGCGTTTTCAAAACGACTGCCTTGCTTCTGCCACCACTGCCAGCTTTGCTCAATGTTATCCAGCGCACGACGATGGTGAGCCTTATACTGTCCCGGGGTCAGCTTGCCGCGCACGTTATCAGGTGTGATTTCGTAGAAACCACCGCCACCACCGCCTGCCATCATCAGCGCCCAGTGGTCGTCGGACTCCAGTCCTTTCTTCACGTTGGCTACCGCTTCGAGCATGGAGGCGTGAAGTGTTTTGCCGCCGACCTCAGGATGTACTGTCATCCATGTTGAGAGAGTATCGCGCACGAAGTTGCGGGCCATAAAGCCGGGGTCTGCTGTCACCATTGACGTCAGCAGTCGTTTCGGCATGGCAAATACTTTGAGAATGCCGTGTAAGGTATCCGGCCCCATGGCCTGCATGGTTTCCAGCAAGTCCTCGTTGCCTTCTTTGACGTGGTAGACGTCGGTCTTTCCGTCGCGGCTGACCTTGACCGATCCTTCGCCCATATCTTCAAACTTGATCAGCAAGGCTTCCCAGCGTTTTTTCTGCTCCGGGGTGATGGTGTCTTTTTCATCAAGAATACCTTTGTCTACCAGTCGCTCTTTTACCTGATCCATGGTCAGGCGAATGCCGCCCCTGGTTTTCTCCATAGCTCCAGCCGCCACGCCCACATCACTGATACGCTGCATGGCAATATTTTTCATGCTGGCATCAATCAGGCTGGCTGTGTTGCGATAGATCGCCTCCATAGGGCTGATCTGGTCTACTCCACCTTCCAGCTGTTTGATACCGCTTTGCTGGTTGCTCAGGCCTTTGCGGCGTAGCAGGCTGCTCTGTTTGCCGTCATCCAGGCGGTTTACCCGGTGGAATGGCAGGTAGTCGTCGGTCTCCCAAAGCTTGCGACTGTCCGGGTCTATCAGGCCGGACTCCTGGGCAAAGTCGAGAATCTGCTTGTTGAATGCCTGGTACTGCTTATGGGCTTGCTCGAACTGTGTTTTCAGTTCTGGCCTGGCGTTGACGTGGCGGTTGATGGTGTCAATGTCAACTTGTGTGAACAGGTTTTCACGGCCTTCGTTCAGTAACCGTTGCGCCCGTTTTGCGGCGGCCCATGTTTCCCAGACTTCCAGTTGCCCGGCCTTGGCCAGTGGCTCGAAGATCTCCAGCAGGCCTTTGGAGTTATCGCGCACAACGACACTCCCGTTCTTCAGTTGCGGCGTGCCTTTGCCCAGTACGGCGGTCATTATGCCTTCGAGATTCTTGGTCCTCAGGGTGGCTTTGTAGGCTGAGTCTTTGGCCTCTTTCAGTTTGCCTGCATTAACGCCCTTTTCCATTTTGGCGATGGGGTCAAACTGGTCGATCATGCCGGTATAGAACTTGTCGCCGATTGTCTTCCAGGTGCCTTTGCTGGAAAGCTCCATATCCTTGATCCAGCCTTTTACCCGATCCACGATACCGACCTGCTGCTGTCTGCCGCCGTGTACTTTGTTTATCACGCCTTGCACATCATCGGACAGGTTGGCTTGGGTGGCGGCTATTGCCAGGCTGTAGCGGTTGGTACTGTGGTCAGTATTACCGTCTGACCGGTTATCTTCTGATAACTTTACGGCCTTTCTTTGGTCTATACTCAACGAGGGTCCTGCAACAGGCTGGAGCACTACGTCGATTACCTCATATGAGGTATTGCTAGTACCAGATATTCCGGCAGGGCCCTCTTTATTAACCTTAAGGTCATACTGGCTTTTGTTGCCTGACTCAAAAGCCCTGACAATAAGCTCAACATCAAATAACTGGCCTTTGATCTGTGCCCACGCCTGTAGCCGGTACACACCGTCAAGGTCTTTTCTTCCTTTTTTGTCCGCTTCAAAGACAGGGTTGTTACCACTCTTAATCAATCGATCTAACGCAGGTATCACCAAAGCCCGGTAATCATCATAATACGGCGGCTTTAATGAATGTTTGATGCCCTGCCAGTTGATCTTTATTTCAGCATTCAAAGCCTTATTAAACACCGTTGTATTTTTAAAATGTCGGCGTGCGTAGTTGCGAGCCTCCTGATACAAAGCCTTTCTGGTATGTCTTTGCAGCAGTTCCTTACCGGCTACTGTGACCACCTCTCTATCTTGAAAGCTGTTGTGGTCTTTTGTACCTGAATACCGATTACCAGAATCAGGCCCTTGTGGTCCACCGTCTTTTAATTTCTTGCGGGCTGCTTCCAGTAGCTCTACCACATCATCATTCGTCCAGCTTATTGATGGGAACAGTTTTCTCAGTACCCGTCGAACCTTGGCAACAAACCGTTTAAAGGTGCTGCTGGTCGGGTTAGTCTCGGCCAGGTGTGCCAGGTATTCCTCGGCAATCACTGCTTTGCGGGTCTGCTCGTCCATGCCTTTGAGCTGACTGGCGTAGTCCTTTTCTATCCGGGCTTTAATCTCGGCCGGCATATCGTTATGGATGCGTGCCATAACGCTGTCCATGGTGGAGCCAAGCATTTGTGTGAGCGCCTGGTGACCTGCCACTTCATGGAGCACAGTGCGGATCGCCTCTGCCTGGTTATTCAGGTTGGCCGATACGATCCATGCCTGCCCGGTGCGTCGGTCAAAAATACCTTTGATGGTACTTACCCCGTCCACCTCCATCTGACTCCTGATATGCGACGGCAGCTGGTTTTCGTCCGTGGCGACATTGACTGTCACTCCTAATTGATTGCCGATTGTGCTGGCAACCTGGTCGGCGGCGTCTCTGTTGATGCCTGTGGCTGGCCTACCCTGTTTGAACAGCAATCGGTTCTGTGCGGCAATCACCCGTTGCCTGTCGCCGTCTTTTTTCTGGTCGTAGGTTTTTACCTTCAGTCCGGCGTTCTTCAGGATTTCCAATACTTTTTTATCGGTTCCCCTGGGAACGATGGCGGTATCAAACTCACTGAATGACACTGCTCGCTGTGCCTTGGCTTCAAAGTAGGTGGTGGGCAGTGCGGTCAGGTACTCCACCAGATCGTCGATGATCTTCCGGGCTTCCGGGGTCAGGTTAAAAGCGTCTGCCTGCGCCCTGCGCCCTTCGGTAATCGCTGATCCGGCGTCGTTCATATAGCCCCAACTATCAGCATCATACTTATAGTAAGGCTTCAGCCTTTCCAGGGCGTCCTCCAACACCTTGCCGGATTCTTCCTTGATCTGTTCCAGCTCTGCCTCTGGAATGATCTTGTTGCGGTCCTTCTGAATATCCTTAATCGACTTAAACTCTTTAGCGTAGGCAGAACGGATCGTGCCTGCACCGTAGAAGAAATTCTCGCCGGCTTGCAGTTGTTGGGTCATTTCCTTAACCACGTTCTGCAAGCTGTAGTCTGAATAGCGACGGCTGCCGGAATTGGTAAACCCCTTGAATATCTTCCGGCCTTTGACCATGGAATTGAACTTGTCGGTAGCCCATTGTTCAAAGTCTTTCCTGGCTCTCGGGGATCTCAGCTTTTTACTGATATCGTTTCTGAACTGGCGAATATCTTTGCCGCCAGAATCCTTGTATTTCTTGACCTCATGGTAAAAATTACGGACTTGATGATCGTGAACTTCTGCGTTGTCGTCGAAATAGATTTCTTCAAAACGGTTTGCCCGGTCCGGTGCTTTCTCATACATATCTTTCAGCTTGCGCTGATAGTATTTTTTGGCCTGGCCGTAGAACTTGTCACCACGCTCTATCTCGTAGGGGGATGACGGTATGTCACCTCTGGCAGCGTTCCTGATTGCTCGGTCCACCCTGGCGTTTTTTATTGCCGGAACTTTGCCGATCTCCTGGAGGTAGGCCAGTTCTACTGAATCAGAACGGATAAATTCGTTTGCCCCGTCAGTATCAGAGGCTTGATTTATATCTGGGGTATCCAGCCCGAGATTGTCCGGGTCAAGACTGCGTACAAATTGGTAGAACGCCTTGCTATCAATATCGTAATGCGCCCTTGGCTGTCGGGGGCTGTAAATATCCGCGTCAAAGGTGCGGGTCTTTTTGTCATTCAACAGTTCCGGCTTGGCCAGCAGGGATATTTCCCCGAATCCGTCAAAGCTGCTGACGTCTGAACGGGCAACGGCTATAGAGGGTGCGGCCAGCCCTCCCAGTTTGTCGGCTTCGATCACGCCTTTGGCTGACAGATTGTGTACGACAAACAGGTTCTTTTCATTGGTCAGGCTGTAGCGGTTGGTGCTGGATTCGCTTTCTCCAGTCTTTTGCTTTGATGCAGGCTTCGTGGTGTCGCCTTCCTTCAGCCAGTTCTTGAAATCCCCCATGCTCAGCTGGGTAACTTCACCCACCTTCCAGCCTTTCTGATAGCTGGCCTTGTAACCGTCAATGGCAGACTGCCGATCAGTAAAGCCAAGCATGACTTTATGCTCATCAAAGGAACCGTCCTTGTTTACCTGGTCAACAATAAAGATTTGTTCGCTGTCGGGGTTGTCACCAACGAATACATCAACCTGATCCCCGTCTGCGCCTTCAGTCCGTTTGATGTAACCGTAGTCGTGAGCCATGGTAACAGACCACTCGTTACCATCGGGGTCGGTGCCGGACCGGGTAGAGCCTCGCTTGTTCTCCAGGCTGATATCGAGCCCTTGCAGCTTAATGTGTTCTTTCTTGTAGTTGCCTGCCTGTTTCTGGGCTTCGGTGGGTTCAGGGTTGGGCTCTGATTCCGATGGTTTGCTTATTTGATCACTGCCCGATGTTTCAGTGTCAGTACTGGCAGAACCGGCGTTATTGCTGGGTTCGGTTATTTGATCGTTATTTGATGGTGCAGGATTCGCGCCGAGTAAATCCGCCTGCCCCTTGGCTTTATCAAACATAGCCAGCATTTCTTTTTGAACTTTTGGCGCGATACGATGCAGAGCGTCTGCTGCGTGAGAGTCTATCTCGTCAAATTGTGCTAACTGCTCTCCCTGTTCATTCCTGCCTTGCCCTGGTCCAATCTTTTCTACTCGGCTGTAATTGCCGTTCTCACCTTTAATAATACTGACTCGCCATGCGTTTATGCTTTCAGGCAAGTCAAAGGTTGACTGGTCGGATTTGCGGATTTTGGTCTTGCTCTCAAACACTTTTGAGTCGATCAGTGTTTCATTGCTGTTCAGGGATACCGGGTTTGATGGGCGAACCGTCACCACACCGAAGAACTTCCCTAAATCCATAGTGAACGTAGCAAGGTCCGGACTTTGGTTGGGCGCTGGCTGCGCTCCCAATAGATCAGCCTGCCCCCTGGCTGCGGCCTGATCGCTGGCTGAGCTAGATCCAGACAATACAAAGTCATCAGCCTCTTTATCGGCTGCGGCTTTCTGTCGGGCTTGTTCTTCGCGCTTCCGGGCGTCGGCTTCAGCGGCCTTTTGTTGCTCGGCCTGCTGCTGAAGCTCTTGCTCGGTCTGGGTGGTGAGGTTAAATGACGGGCTTACTTCTTGCGGATCGGTACCACGTTGCTCGGCTGCTGCTGTTCCTTCTGTTTCTGCTCTTTGGCCAGTCGCTTCCGGCGTCCCTCTTCCAGCGCCATAGCGAACTCGCGCGCCTGTTCTCTCGTAAGTGTCGGCTTCATCAGATTCTACCTGGTTGTTTTGTTCGTTGGCGGCAGCATCGGCCAGTGTGGATAGCTCTCTGGCTTCCGCTTCGACTAATTCCCAGTCTGCCTCATTAAAGGTGTCTGAGTCTAATCCGGTTCTCCCTTCAGCATAGACAATATCCACCTGCTCAAAGTTATCGTACCAGTCATCAGTAACCGCATTATCGCGCCGTGACTGCTCAATATCAGCGGCGTGCTGGCTCAGAAACTCCGGCCTGTCGAAGTATGGGTCTGACTCGGCTTCATCCAGAATCCGGCTAACTTCCTGACGGTAAGCCGGTGACAGCGGCTCGCCTGCCAATGCTGCCCTGACTGCCGGTGCGGTGACATTACTGGCGCCACTGGCAGCGCGGGTACCTTGCTGCTGAGCTACCTGCCCATAGTCGCCCATGGCTTGAGAGAAGCGCGGCCGACCAGCCATCTCTTCCACAATAGCGTCGGTCAGCGAATTGGCGCCGTACTCCTGCCCGTTCTGGTCGTAATAACCGTAATCGCTGAGGATGCGCCCCATATCATCCGCAGTTAAACCATTCCTGTTTAGGTATCGGCCAGACAATCCTCTGCCTTCACTCTTTACCCAGTACTTGATACTTTCGGCAACGGTGTCTTCTACGGAGTCAGTTCTCAAGCCACCTAAACGACCGATAGCGGTTAACAGGGTGTCGTCTGGCTGCACCTCACCGCCTTTGCCTTTTGCCGCCTGCGCTCTCGCCCGCTCAAGCTGCTCCTGCGCCTGCACCTCTTCAGCAGTCGTTTGCAGATACTCGCGGTACTGCTGATTGCTTAACCGGTTGTCGTAAATATTGTTGTTGGCCGGCTCTGATCCCGACAGGCGTCTCTGCTCTTCCAGATTGGTCTGGCGTATATCCGCCATGAGATTATTGAACTCATTAATTCGCCTGCCTTCCAGTGCAGCTCTGGCCTGTTGCAGTAAGCGAACCCGGTTAACGGTGACGATGGGCTTACGTCGAGCTTTTGCCTGCTCCATGGCCGACTTTTCAAGACGCTTGGTGTCCTGAATCAGCTGCTTAAGCTCTTTAAAAGATTCCCTGTCTCTGGGGTCGCCCTGAAATTTTCTCATCAGCTTGTTGAGCTGGGCGGCTTTCTCGGAATAAAGCTGGTAGTCGGCATCATTGCCCTGATAGGCATACGCCGGGTGATTCTGTGCGGCCGGAGTCTCCTGCTCATCGGGTGCCGGTCGGCTGAGCACCTGCTGATAGTCTTCCTGCACATTACCCCGGCTATCAACATATGTACGACGGTCATCGGTCAGTGCCGGTTGCGCCGGGCGAATAGTCCATAGTCCATTATCCAGTTGCACCGGGTTACCCTGAATGCCATTACGCTGCATAAATTCCTGTGCGGCGCCCCGGTATGGGAATAGCTCTCGTTCTGCCTGTGGTCTCCCCTGCTCTTGTGGTTGCTGTGTCAGTCTTGGCTGCGCGGCCTGTCGTGCCTGTCGGGCCCGGATAATATCGGAGAGCGCGATATACTGCCCCTCAAGTACCCGCTCAAAGTTGTCTGACTGCTGTTGTGCCTGCGGATCTGCGCGAGTGATAGCGCCCTGATGCTCTGCCTGCTGCCGCACCTGGTCAGGCATCCCCACCAGTATGTAACCCCCGTCAACCTTCTGTGCCATAAACGGGAAGCGGGTCAGCTTCATTCGCTCGGCATAGTCCTGTAGCTCCACCATGGACTTGAATGGTTTGCCATCTTCCCGGCCGATACGTTGCTCACCCATATCGTTAAAGGGGTTGGTGCGCGGTGCACGGAACTGTTCACCCCGGGTGTTACTGCGGTCGGCTGCCGGGCGGTCGTAGTCTACTCCGTCACTGCTCCAGCTTTGCCAGTTGGCCTGCTCTGTTTCATTCTGCCCGGGTCGTGTTGGTGGTTGGCTGGGTGCCTGTTTGATCTGCTGTTGAATCCGGGCGTTGGCAATAGCGGACTCGCGGATATGGTTAATCGCGCCTGCCCTTTGACTGGTCCGGTCTTCAACAATGGCGGCGGCTGCATCCCGCTCGGCGGTGACTTCCTGTAGCTTGCCTGTCAGAAACTCTGTGTCGGCGCCGGGCTCTTGCAGTTGCATTTCAAGAAAACGGATATCTTCATTTTTCGCGCCAAGGGTCTGGTTGGCGTTGGCAATATCTGCATCAAACTGGCTGATCTCCTGTTCTGCTGCCGCCATGGTGCGCTGATTGGCGGTGAAGTTTTCCGATAACTGCTCCTGAGTTGGTGCCTGCTGACCTCGGCTAAACGCACCACCAATCGCGCCCATAGGGCCACCGGACCCCATACCCAATACGGCACCGGTTGCCGCCACGTTGGCCACATCCTGCCACTGGGAACGGCCATCGATTGCTGCCAGCTCGGTATTGGTTGCCCACTGCTGCCCACCACCTTCAAAGGTTTCCTGTATGCCTTCGGTGCCTGCACCGGCTGCACCGCCTGTTAAAATACCCTGCGGGCCCTTGCCGGTGACAATCTTCTGTAGCTGTGGGCCGAGCAGCGCCATGGAGGCGGCGCCGATACCGGCAGCTTTTGCGGTGGCACCTGCGGCCAGATCCTCGGCCAGCATTGCCCTGGCTTTATCGAACGCCTGACGTTTGTTATCCGGGGTTTCCTGATAGGTCTGGCGGTAGTAGTTCTGGAACGCTTTGCTTTTTAGAAGCGTCTGGTCGTCCAACGCCATCACTTCCTGCCAGGTCTGATTGCCGGCACCACCACCGACCATGGCGCCACCAACAGAACCATAACCCACAGTGCTGCTGGCGCGGTCAATGTTCCTGTCCAGTTTGGCCAGTCTTGTTGCTGCCCGGGTGGCGTCGGTCACATTGTCAGCGGTCTCCAGCGCCTTCCTTGCCTTGCCGTAACCGGACAGCGCCTTGCCGCCGTATTGTATTCCTTTGCCCAGCAAACCCCCGCCTGCCATCATGGGCGCCATGGAGCCGAGCCCGGACAATGCTCCATAAGCAAAGCCTCTGCCGGTTATCTCCTGATCTTCCCCGAAACCAAAATTCTCTACCGCCTCGATGGTGGACGGACTTCGATCCATCGCCCATTCATCGGCATAGTCACGAATCCCCCTGCTGACTGCGTTGGGTGTGCCGCCGGTAAAGAACTGGGCCATATCAGCGGTGGCCGATGCTGCGCCGGACCTTAACGAGTTCCAGGCATCATTGAGCTCTCCAGAATAGACGTTGCCTCGTGGCGCAGTGTGCCGGTCAAACTCGGCACGAAACTGCGATGCCTGCTCTTCATTCCAGCCGTATTGATGCACGGTTTGCTGAATGAAGTTGTTACGCATTACCTCCCTGTTGTAATCGTCGGCTTGCTGGTATTGGTCGCTGCGGGTAATTTCGTCCCAATTCATGTAAGGGGGTTCCTGATTTTTTATGGAGACTGGTTTTTTGTACAGGCTGGCTATTTATACAGTTATTGTACTGGACGCAAGGCACAAAGCCAAAGGCGGCAAGGGTTGCCGCTATGGTTTGAGAAGGAAGTTTGAACGGGAATATTCCGGGGCTTTTTGACGCCGCTCAAGGGTGTTTTAGCGTTTTTTGCCGGTGGCTCAGGCTACTCTCGGCTCAATGTTTTTTAAGCTATTGCCCAGCTCGGCGGCTGCTATTTTCAGGTCGTAGGTCGATTGCAGGTTGAGCCAGCTCTGGGCATCGCCACCAAAGTAACGGGCAAGGCGCAGGGCGGTATCCGGCGTTATGGCTCGACGCTCCAATACGATGTCGTTAATACGGGGGGCTGCAACGTGCAGCGCCATTGCCAACGCATGAGCACTCATGCCCAACGGTTCAAGGTAGTCTTCCCGAAGGATTTCGCCGGGATGAATCGGGCGCATTTTGTTCCTAGCCATCAGAAAACCCTCTCAATGGTAATCCACAATTTCCACGTTCCAGGCATTGCCAAGACGCCACTCAAAGCACACCCGCCACTGCTTGTTGATGCGAATGCTATACCGGCCAGCACGATCACCCGCAAGGCGTTCCAACTGGTTGCCCGGCGGGCTGCGCAAAAAGGCCAGGGTAGTGGCGCTGTCCAGCAGTTGCAGCTTGCGCTCTGCTGCCTTTTTGATCGACCGGAACGCCTTGACGGGCTGGCCTTCAAACAACGCCTGAGTCTGTTTGCAGCGAAAGGTTTTGATCATGGTTTGAGTGTATACCGAAGCTCGTTAAACGCAAGGCGGGCAGAACAGAAAACCATGGATATTGATAAAGCCAGAGGCTGCGAGGGTTTGAATGGCTACCGGCGTCTTAGCGTTTTTTTCGGTGGTGATGCAGGATCACAATAATCAGGCTGGCTTCCTGCACACGATAGATCAGAGTTAAAGGTAAATCCGGTATGGAGAACTCGCGTGTTCCGTCGATCCTGCCCGGCTTACCCATTAACGGCTGCTCAGTGATGGTATCGACACAATCAAAGATGCGGTCAACCACGTCAATAGATGCCTTCGGGTTGAACTGGTGAATGTAATCCTGATACTCGGTAAGGTCGTTTTCTGCGCGAGCTTCCCAGATAACCTGCATCAGCCTTCACCCCTGGCACGCTTATATGCTCTGGCCCTCACATCTTCATTACTGGCAAAGCTGGCTTTACCCTGGTCAATATCAGCCATGCGCTTACAGGTTTCCTCAATAACCCAGTGTTCACGCTCGATATGCTCCTCGATTGCCTTTCGGGCAATGTAAGCAGTATCCCGCTCACAGGCTTCAGCAATCACCTTCATTTTTTCCAGCGTTTCGTCTTCCAGCCGGATAGAGAGCAGTTGTTTACCCATAACGTTACCTGTATTCGATGTATGACATTGAAAACATAGTATAGAGTTTTGAGCCAGGCAATGGGTTTGTTTCTTCAGTCGCCATAAAAGCTCTTGCCGGGCTGATAGCCATTCGCAACGGTTTGACCCTGATTTGCGGCCGGTATGCGATAGTCAATCTCATCCGGTGCCGGCAGGTCGTCACCACTGCTGCCGTTGCTTCTGCCAGCCAGCATTGCCGCCAGTTTGGCAGGGTCAGACTGGCCATGCTGTGCGGCGGGTTGACGATTCATTCGGCTGGCGGTATCAAAGCCTAAGCCATAGCGACCGAACTGCGGTGCGCTCTGGGTTGCCATGAATCTGGGATCATAGGTAATGCGCTGTGCTGCCGCCTGTGGTCCGTACTGGCTTATAAAGTCATCATAAGCCTGCTGGCCTGCCTTGTTGGCGTCGTAGAACTCAAGGCCTCCGGCTTCATTCTTGCGCGCATAGCGCCCGGCCTCGTCCAGCTGATAACCCATACCAGACAGATTGTTCGGGTCGGTAGCGGCAGTCCTGGCTGCTGCGGCGCCTTCGGCCAGCTCTTTACTGTCAAGAATCGCCTCTCGTGCCGGGGTGCTTTCCACCCTGGCGCGGCTGACGTAGTTGTTCAGGTTGGACAACTGACGTTCAACTTCCACCATGGGCAGACGACCAAGCACCGATTGCTCGGCACCGAGAATGGAGAGAAATTGATTGCCCTGTTCGTCGGTATCCAGCTTTAGCCCGGTGGCATTGTTAATACTGGAGTAGGGCGTCTTGTTCAGCAAGGCTAATGCCGTATCCAGATCGGGTTGGCCCTGCTTGCGATTGGTGGCGTCGCCGGTCTCGCCTTTCAGAGCCCGGAGAAAGTTCCCGGCATCCTGCGCTGCCTGGTAATCAATGCTGTACTGGTAGCCTGACTGACTTGTTGCCGTATTGGGTGCCTGGGTGACCTGCGCCAGACTGGCCTTGTTCTGGTTGTAGATTTGCTGATAACTGGGTTGCGTCGCCTGTTTGTTTTGCTGCTCAAGTGCGTCGTTGCGCAGGCGTTGCTCTCTCAATAACCCTTGCTGATATCGGGTATCGGCCAGTCGTTGATTGATAAGCTGCTGACTGGAAGGCATTAAGCCACGTCTGGCCAGATCCCGCTGGTCGTAATCGCTGATACCTCTTGAGCCATTAGTCAGCCGGTCTATTACTGCACCTTCCATGATGCGTGGATTGATTTCGTAAGCCATGGTCTTGTTCTCCTGTTTGGATGGCTTAGAAGCCGTAGCTGTACCAGACATTACCAGGGTTCCATGAAGGACCGGATGAGTTGACCTGCAAACCGTTGCTGTAGCGTTGCTGCGCCTCGTTAAACATCTGACCTTGTTGCTGTAGCTTCAGGCTGTCTGCCTGCATCTGACCAGAGGCGTTAAACTGCCTTGCCTGCTCGCCCATCTGGTCATAGAACTGCTGGGCAGACTGCATCTGGGCGCCCATCTGGCTGTACATATTCGCGCCCTGGGAACCGACGCCTAACCCAAGCTGTGCTGCCTGCATCCGCTCGTTCATATCCTGCTGCTTGCTCATCTGCTGCACCTGGTTCTGGTTGGCGCTGTAGCCTGCGGCCTTGCTCAGAGCATTACCGGTGGTCATGGCGGCATAGCGGCCTGAGTTGGGATTCACGCCCATACGCTGCAAGTCCCGGTTTGCATCGGCCATCATCGCGTCATAGTTGGCGTTGTACTGGGCTCCGGCATTGGCCAGGTTGCTGGACAGTTCAGCTCCAGACACCCCGGCATTTTCAGCGATGTATTCCAGCTGCGGCTTATACTGGTCGAACAGCTGAAACATATCCTCCGCGTAGCCTTCGCGATCATCCAGATACAGGTTCTCCCTGATCTGGTCCAGATCAAACTGGGCGTACTCTGAGGGCTTATCAAAGCCATAATCGTAGTCAAGCCCAAGTTTGTCATACTTGCCTTTGGTATAATCGTAAGCGCTCGGGGCCTGATCCCTTAATCCGTATCTGCCCCCGCCGATTGACGAGTTGTAGGATACCCCGCTGGGGTCGCGTCTGAATGCCATGTTTTAATCTCCAAAGTCAATTGTCTGAGGTGGCCATCCACGTCACAACGGCGTTATCTAATGAGATATCCGTGGCGCTCTTGTCATAACGGGCGGAGTCCATGTAGTAGTTGTTGTAGGTCTGCGGGTTGGATTGCTGGCGACGATAGTAGACAGTGGCCGATATGGATTTGATATTGAGCACCAACTCTGAAGTTAATTCAAAATCGGCGCTGGCGCTGCTGCTTGTATACCCTCCGCCTGTATAAAACAGGTTTACTTCCGGCCTGATCTGACCGTCTTTATAGGAGTTGTCCTCAATAGTAAATGTCTGGTTGGCGTAGGTGTACTCCCTCCAATTCCATTCCTGGGAACTTGCCGTGTGTTCATAGGTCTTCACCGCCCCGCCACTATCGGGAAGTTTTACGCGCACGCGGCCCAGCCTTTTATCGCTGCTGAATTGGTAATATCGGTATCTGACCCGAATTGTCATATCCGCCACATAGCGGTAAGCAATACTGGTAACTTCCCAGCCTGACATGCTCGGCATATCAATACCGATGTTTACCTTTTTGTACTGATCAGAGTTCCCAAGGTAAGAGTAAGTCTTGCTGTGCGGTGTACCATTAGCGGGCCTGCTGGTGTAATCGTATGTCGGGTTGCCATCGTTAAACGTTCCGCTGCGATCTGCTGCAACAAAGCGCACTCGCAAATCATATTGATTCTGTGACAGGGTTTTACTCAGCTGTACGGTGTGTGTCGTAAACTGGTTAATGCTGACCACTTCGCTATCGCCAACACTCCATGCTGAGCTGCTGCTGAGTTTGTAGTCCAGGTACACAGTTACTTGCCGGTTCTGGTACGTGGTACCAGTAGTTCGGCGATAGCTGGCTGTACGACAGTAGACTGTAACGCCTTTCAGGTTGCTTATATTGCTTGTGGTCCACGTCTGGCTATTACTACTGCCTGCATAGGTCCACCCGGGGGAAACAGTTTCGGTGCCTGACGCCAGCACCAGTTTGGCATACGGGGTAAACAGCCATGCACCGTCTTCGGTGGGGTGTGGCTGTGGGGCACTGTAGTACATCTCGATCTTTTGCGACTGGTTCGGGTAGTCGGCGTTGTAGACGCTCATATCCCTTGGGTAGAGGTGGATGGTGGGCTGACCGCGAAAGTACGCTGGTATCTTTACCTGCTGCCCTGAATTGGCGGTGCCGGTCTCTACCCGCTTCACTTCCTTGTAAGGCACATGCCCGACGCCAGGCACAAACACATAAGCCTGAATGCGCCCGGCATTCATAATCATGTAATCGTTATTCTGGATACCGCCATCACCGGCAATAATCAGCTGCCCGGTGCCATCGCTGGCGGTGGATAGCTCGATACTGTTCTGCCCAACGGTCAGCGCCGTTCCCGGCTTCAGCTCGCCGCTTTCCAGTTGGCTGATATTCATATTGCCATTAATCAGCACATCGGCGTTCATGCTGATCTTGTAGTCAGGCACATCAATGGAGCCGACATTCACAATACTGAACGGCTGGTGCAGTCCATCGGCACTGGCAAAAAAGAAGTTCTCTGCCGTAAATGCGATTTCAGAGAACGGATTCCCGTCTTCATCCTTGCCCGATGCCACACCGATACCGGCAATAATCGGCTTACCGTCTGCGCCTTGCTGCGTTACTTTCAGGGTGTACTCGGCTTTCAGGCCATCCGTTACGGTCTTTTGTTCGTTAATAGCTGAGGTGTTGTCGCCGACGGTGCTGGTTAAACTGGTGAGCTGAGTCGCCTGGTTAGTGGTGGTTTGTTCGAGAGTGGTTATCTTAGTGTTTTGATTTCCGTCACTGGTTTCAAGCTGGCTGATCGACTGCGCCTGATCCTGTGTGGTCTGGTCAAGGGTGGTGATTGAGCTTTCATTGCTGCCAATGCGCTCGCCATGAGATAACAGGTCTTGCTCAGCCCGAGAGAGTTTTTGCTCCTGCTGTTCAGTATGCGCTGCCCATCCTGGTGTAAAGTAACTGTTGTCTATCTCGCCCTGTACGGCTTCCTGTATCACCGTGGGGTCGGCGGTGGCTTGCCCCGGGGTTCCGGCTACCTGGTTAAACTGACTCTTTAATCTATCGTCGTTAACGTGGCGTATCCAGTAATAATAGGTAGTTCCATGACTGGCTATATCCGTGTAGCTGTTGGATGTCGCCTGATGGGTCATTGTCGCCTGTGACAAGTCGTTAATCTGGGCGCGATGAATCTCAGTGTGGCTGTGGCCGTTGTAGGTGGGTGGCAACCATTCAAGGATAATTGCGCCGAAGATACCAGTGCTCTTTAAGTCTTTGGGGGTGGTGGGTGGTTCGGTGCTTTCGTTGTCCGGTACAACCAGATCGCCATTGTCGTTAGTGGGCGGCTTGATCAGTGCGTCATTGATGGTTTTATTGGCATTGGCCGGACTGTTTAGTGCACCGGGGTTGGCCAACAACAAGCCCGATGCAGCCAGCTCGTTGTACGTAACCACCTTGTCGCCCAGATTGCCGGTCCTGCCGGCCATCGTATCGAGCATCTGGCGAACGTACTTGTCAACGCTTGATGGGAGTGACGGGTAGCCCATTTAATTCACCTCACCAATAGCGAACTGCTTGTCCAGAGTAGACGCCTTGCGACGATGCTTGTGCAGTCGATTACCCTCACAGTATTCACAGCCGCCATGGTTCAGACAGCTACGTGCGGCCTTGCGGTTTTTCCCGTCCTTGTCGTCGTAGTGCTTGCCTTTGTACTCGCGGTACGTTCTGCTCATAACTCACTCATGCTTGATGCCAGTGTGACGCAATACACGGTGTCCGTACCGCTTAGCTCATACTGCCAGCTTGAGCCGATACCCATGGGAAGTCGGAAACCCTTGTCGTTCAGGACAGCAATGTTCATCACTTCAACGCCATCCCGATAGAGTTTGAATCTCAGATCGTCATAGCTCGCTGCTTGAATCCTGGCACTGTTCAATTTGATCGGTGTGCCTTGGTAGTCACGGCTTTTCCAGCGATACCGTAGCTTGTCGGTGCCTGCATCCCATTGGCTGATTTTATCATCTGTATGGATATACAGCGAATCGGTCTCAAGGTCTGCAAATCCGCTGCTTGCGGTGGTGCTGAGATTGGTCAGACTGCCGGTTTGGGTGTCGAAGATAAAACCGCCTGCATTATGGAACCCGTAATACTTCCCGTCATGGAAATAGGCGTGGATTTGCTCAGGGTGATAGTTGGCTCGCCAGTCTTCCGGGTTGATGACATTGGCTGTTACCAGTTGCGGTGATCCGCTGGCAATGGCGCATAATCCATCGGGGCTAGCGTACATGGCCTGATACCCCATATCCACCATACTACGCTTGCTGGTGCATACCTGGCTGGCGTCGATGCGTTCCAGTGTCATTGCTGCCGGTTCGGTGCCAAAACAGATATATGGATTACCCTTGGTGGTGATGATCAGGCTATTGCCGGCGGCGACTATCGCCACAATGTCGTATTCCATGGTCAGCCGGTATTGGGGTGGCCAGGCATAAAGGTGGTAAGGCTCTGTGAAATACAGTTCTTTACCCTTAAACCCTGCGGCGGTGCCATAGGGTAGCAGAGTGAGTCCTTTAAGATCGGTGGGCGGTGCTAACCAGTTGGTCGTTACTAGCTGGCTCCGGCGGTCTTCCGCTGGGGTTTCGTCGTATAACACCGTTTGGCCGACAGGCACATCGGTGACGGTTTCGGCGCCTTCCCCTTCGCCATACTTCACCGCCTCGCATAACCACCAGTACCCATCCCCGCGTGTCACATACACTCGAAAGTGGGTGATATTGAGATCCACTGAGCCAGGGCTGTCGTCCACTTCCAGCTTAATGCTCTGGCCTTTCTTCCAGTAAGCTTCACCACTGGGCAGGGAGGGCGGGCCTTCTTTCCCATCTTCCGTTACCCACGTTGTCACATAGAACCGATATTCAGCAAAGAAATCATTCTCCCAGTCTTTGCCATCGTCCCACTTGGGCGCGTCCGGGTCGGCTTCATCGTCGGCCAGTCTCGTATACACCAGCTTGGTATCGGTGGCGTAATAGGTGAATCCCTCGGCGCTGCTGTCGTAGTCGCTGAGGTTTTCCTCTAAACCTTGGGCGTCGATACCTTCCGGTAAGCCTTCCACGGTAACAACGGGGGCTTTGTCCGGTTCCGGCATTCCAAGCTGCTGAGTATTGACCGGGTAATCGGTGCCGCCAGTGAGTGCCAGAATGTTATCGGTGAATCGTGCGCCTTTGGGGTGGCCGGTCATATACACCCGGTTGTTGGCATCGTCGGCAATGGGGGAGTTTACTACGTCCACTTCACCGGCAAAGCTGAACCAGTATTCCTGGTCGGCATCACGGTACAGGTGAATGCTGTCGGCGGTGGTGGGTAGCGTATGGGTTAGTGCAGGCTGGCGATAAGCTCGTAACGTGCCATTGGTCAGCTTGCAGTTTTCGGCTAATGCTGCGCCGTTTTCCGGCAACATATGATCATCCACTTTCGGCGTCATTCCCGAAAATGTTTTGACTTGGAGTTTGGGCATTAGGCCAACCCCAGTATCGCTTTTTGCTCTCTTCCCCAGCTCACACACTCATTACGATACTGCATATAAGCATCCCGCTTAGCCACCGCCGATGCGCTCAACGACTCCCCGTACACACTGTTGTTGATCGTGTCAGCCGTGTATTTCTGCTCATCACTGGGCGAATACCGCTGACGGATTTTCTCAACTACGCGAGCATTAATCAGCCTGACGTGTGGGCTTTCGTGTTTGATTTGCTCCCGTAACTCATCGGTCAAGACCACCGCTTCCGGCTGAATCTCGTCAGGCTGCACTGGCAGAACCACACCATCAGGCACGGCAACATAGGTGAAGCCATCAACCAACGTAGCCAGCTCGGTAGTCAGACGGTCGCCGCTTTCGCTCTCAGGCTGGCGCAGCTCAATAATCGTATAGGCGGTGATATGTTTTCGGTAGCGAACTATAGAGGTCATGGTTTGTCTCTCTGGCGTAGTTGAGTAAGTGGTTCAGTGAGGCGGTTTGTTTTGCATGGCCAAGAATGGATATACAGCTTTCAAGATTACCCTTCTTGACTGACTGTTTGAATTTGTAGAGCGAATGCTTGCGAATAAACTTCTTGCCCTGCCACGTCCTGTAGCCGACAAAATTCAGCCCGCTTTTAACTTTCTGAATGCTGGATTTTGAGAGTGTCATGTTCAAATTATTATCCAGCCATTGAATAATGCGTTGGCGATATTCAAGGCATTGATCGCGCGTCAGGCCGATCAAAATAAAATCGTCTACGTAACGAAGATAGCGTTTAACCTTTAACTCCCTCTTAATAAAGTGATCCAACGGATTTAAATAAATCAGCGCGTAAATCTGACTAAGCAGGTTGCCAATAGGAATACCAACTGGTGATTGATAAACGGCAAACTGCATCATAATTCGGATCAGTCTTTCGTCTTTCAGTCTGCGTCTGATTTGTTTTTCCAGAATAGTCCGGTCGATGCGATAAAAGAACTTTCGCAAATCCAGCTTTAGCGTGTAATCGTCCGGTTTGCACTGACGCAACATTTGTTGAGCAGTCGTGCTGGCTTTGTGTGTACCGTACCCGATGCGACAGGCAAAGCTGGTATTTATAAACGTTTTATCAAATATCGGGTAGATAATTCGATAAACAGCGTGCTGCACCACTACATCCCGAAAAGCTGGTGCGTAGATGGTGCGCTCTTTCGGCTCGTAAACCGTAAACTGAAAGTACGGCTCAGGGTAATAGCGGCCTGACCACAACTCCTGATAAATTTTTTCCAGATTTGTTCCGAGAGCCAACTCAAACTGAAAACAGGCTCGCTTGTTGCGCTTACCGCGCCTGGCATCCAGGTAAGCCTGATAAAGATTGTCCCGGCTGAATGCCTGTTCAAATAAATAACCAACACGTTTCAAAGTAAAAGCCCGGTGTTCGACTGACTAAAAAGCAAAGCTACTAAAAGGACTTCACAGATTGAGTTCGCGTAACGCAGGACAGCGCATCCCTGTGCTCCACTGTTTCCGTCAGGAATATGAGGAAGTGATTCACAGTCGGCCCGGCAGCCCACAGTGTTGTTCGAGTTGTGGCGATAGTTGTTGAGATTCGCACACCACACACCTGCAATCGAACCATTGTTCCAGTTGCCACCGGATAGAAGGCAAAGCATTTTGAGGCGCTGCCCTTCCTGCTAATTAGTGGCTGACTGCTTCGCTTTTTCAGCTTGCAGCCAACCACCAATCATTCTGCCAAGCTCATCAACGTGACGACTGATAGCAAGGTAGCGCCTGGCTGCCACCTCGACCGGGTTATCCGGGTATCGTCGCCCGTCTTTGAATTGATAATACTCCAATTCATTTGCAAGATTAAGCTGCATTCTAAGCTGTTGATGACGTATATCAAGATTCGTGAGCGTTGTCTTTTTGTGATACCGTTTTTGTGCCTCCGTGATCAGATCGTAAACCTCGTAAGCAGTGTCCCGTATGCGCTGCGATAGCGCATACTTCTCGTGCTTCGGAAAGTGATTAAGATAGATATTCAGTAGCTTGGCGAACGCTACGTACTTTCTGTGTAATTCGGCTTCTGAGTGTATAGACATGGCACATACCGGCGCTATCGCACCTCATTACAAATAACAGGCGGCCCGGCAGCCCACAGCGTCGTACGAGTAGTGGCGAGAGGAGTCGAGATGCGCACACCACACACCCGCAATCGAACCATGGACCCAGTAGCCACCGGAGAGAAGGCAAAGATTGGCGCGATGATAGCTGTATAACCCGTCACGACCAAATTCATTTGCACCGCCAGAAGATTTGCCGTCCGACTGAAAGACGCCAAGCCCGGTAGTCAACCAGCCATTACCAGAGGTTTCATCAGACAACACTGGGTTTGTGTCATTGCCAAAACGAACCCAGGTAGAATTATGCTCAACTTGAGGTAGCGCCACCACATCATATAAGGTGGCCATATGATTTACATCGCCCCAGGCATCCGTTGCATTATTCCAGCCACTCGTCAAATCAGCCATTTTCACAGATTCTTTGATGCACCAAAAGTCGCCGGGGTTAGGGCCGGTTGAATCACCTGGGCTAGCGCCAGGGCGAGTGATGCCGAGAGCTGCCTCGTACATCAAACCATTCAAGTCAGCAACGCCGCAAAACTGACCGTTGTGCGTCGTTTTGGCAAACGGTGTACCTGAACCAGTTTTGCCACAATTACTGTAGCCGTCAGAGGTGTAACTGACGGTATTGTCGTCTGTATCGCCTAGCGCATTGTTGTTGCAACCTTTAGGAAAGTTTTTTACGCCCGCTGCATCGTACCATGCACAATAGGCGTCATTTGTTGTCTGTTTGCCGTGAGCCAGTGACAGTAAAGCCAACGCCGAATAGATAAATCGACTAGCCGGGAAAAAAGTATCGCCACGGGTTTTGCAAACGTCAATACTGCTGCCGTAGTTGTTTGATGCCCCCACTTGTGAATAGGGGTTGTGTGCTGAGCTGCTAGACATCGGAAGCCCGTCTTTGATGCTGGACGCAATGCCGTTGTTTGCTGACACCATGTATTTATCGACAAAAAACCCGCGCTGTATCTGACCGCCGTCAATAAATGCCCTGTGCAGTGCAAAGTTATCCGCCTCGGCTGCTGCCCTGTCCGGGTAATCGGATTCTGCTGCGATCTCGACGTTGTTGCCAGTGATTCTGTAGTAGAACATGGGCACCCAGCACATGATAGAACCATCGGTGTAGCGGTAGTTGCCGTAGGTGTCGCTGGTAGCTGAAGTACACCCCGGTAGCGGTGAGAAGGCTTCCTGTAATTCAGGGCAGATACCAACCCCAAAACCTGCACCGCCCGCCCTGCCAATAAAGTTTGGTGCCACGCTGGCGTAGTGCGGGTCGATCCAGCCAATGTCAATATACCCGCCTTTTTTGGCGATGGGAATTTTGCCCTCGGCAGGTGTTGTGCTGGCCTCGCCGTCATAGACAATCGCTTCGGCCAAATTAGCGGCGTTATCGGCGCGGTCAGCGTGGTTCGCAGAGGACTGATTATTTTGTGCTGATTGATCAGCTTCCGCTTTGCTGCGGTCGGCTTCGGCTTTCGCCCTTGCTTCTTGTGTATCGCCTGCTGTTTGCAAGCGGACAATCTGGGCGTCACCTTCGGCAGCCACAACGGCCTGATACGTTGCTGCCCTGTTCGCCTCAGTGGTACTGCGGTCGGCTTCGGTTGCGGCTCGGTCGGCTTCGGTAGTGCTGTTGGTGTGCGCCAGTTCGGCCCCCACCTGGGCGGCCTGCGCGTCGCTGACGGCGGTGTCGAGCGTTGCTTTGTCAGTGGTTACGGTGTCGAGCAAAGCTGTCGTCTGTGTGGTCAGTTCCCCGACCGCGTTAACCAGGTCGTTGATGTCCGTTGTCATCCTTGGCCTCTTATTTGAAGGTGTGAAACTTGGCTATGATTCGCTGGGTTTCTATCAGGTGTGCAGCAAGATTAACCGCATATAGAGCAGTTGCTTCTTGCGCCCTGCTTACTTGTACATCACCTTCGGCGATTACCCTTGCGTTCTGCTTGTTGCCTTCAGCGGTAACAGCCTGAGTTGCACCGGCAGCTGTGGCAGTAAAGTCATTAACTGTCTGAATTACAAATGCTTTGTCGCTTGACACATCCTGAGCGTCACTGGCTACTTCGCCATGTTTTTTTACAATGTCAGCGTGCTTGTCGGTAATGTCCGCCGACTCCAGATCAATGCCCTGCTTGATAGACTCCACATCGTCCCTGATCTGCTCAACCGCTGCCCGATCAACTGCCACTGCTGCCCGCAAAGTGCCAGCCATAGACACATCGGTATTGAACTTGAGCGTAAACGGGAGTTGCTTTTCCTGGCTCAGTTTTAACGTGAAACTCATTGTAGCGCCTCCGTTACGCCTCGCTTGATTCGCAACTTACCCATGAAAGGCGTAGAGACTGCATCACCGTTCGGGTCCGATACCTGGATATCGTAGTCGTAGGCGGATTGAATCAGGCTGTTGGTGTCTTCTGGCTCAAAGGTAAAGATGACTTGCGAGCTGTTATCAGTAACTACGCTCTTGGCGATCACCGCCTCCGCGTCAGACTGATACTTGCTGTGCTTGGCCGTAAGTTTGAATACCCAGCCGGTCAACGGGTGCGGGGTGGCTCCGTCTGAGCTATCAACGATATCAATCACCAGCGTCACAGAGTCGCCGTTAATAAAGGCTTCAAGGTCTACGCGTTCCGGCATCATACAAAGCGCCTCCGTGTGGCTTGCTGGTTGGCCTGGGTGAATCCGGCCATGGTTTTGATTTTCAGCTCGTTGCAACGGCTGCGGTATTTCATCTGGTTTTTGTTGGCCAGATCGGGGGCGTACCAGTTGGTGCCGGGTATGTCTTGCAGCCTTGCCGCGACGCCGAACGGGACAAACGACACCAGCTCGCTGAATACGTTGCTCGGTAGCTCCGTAATGCCGTAAGCGGGAATCAGAGAGGTTTGTACCCACAGCCTGAGTTGCTGCCCTTCGCCGGGGGTGGTGTTGATATGCAGCGTATTCCTGTCGTTGTGGTGCCAGCCATCAAAGCGGGCGTCATTCTCCCGGGCGACTTCCAGTACCTTGCCGATTTCTGCTCCCGGTGGCGCGTCCAGCTCGTAGTCATTGACGCCATTGACCACAACCACCATCTGCTTGTTGTCTTTCCACAGATCACAGGTGTTGCAGGTATCCCTGAGTACATCAATCAACGTATCTGCAATGGTGATTTCCGGACATCCGTTCACATGGGGTTTAATTCGCCTGAGAAAATCGGCAAGGGGGGTATTCATGGTTAGCCTTCTCTTGCGCTACCCGCTGCCCGCTGCCCGCTACCCGTAAAAGCACTGTCTGCGCTTATCTTTTTCGGGAAGCGGGAGGCGGGAGGCGGGAGGCGTCTAACTGTTTTTAATGGGCCTGGAGAACATCAGGTCAATCTTCCATTTCAGGCCGAGATCGTTCGCCGCCAGCTTAAGATAATTCTGGGCCTGCATCAGATTCCCCTCGGTTTCCCCGTCAGTCAGATAGGCGTAAGCCATCATGGAATGCTTCAGGGCGTTCAGGTGAATCAGGGGGATTTCAATATCGGTACTGCTGGCATCGGTCACAATCACCGGCTCCCGGCTGACCTGCAAGCTGACGGTGTGCGCAACATTGGGATAGGGATAGAGCCAGAACACATCCGGCGTGCGCTCGTCGTAGACCATGTATTCCACGTAGTTGCCAAAACCACCGAACGGGGTTTGACTCCAGTTGCTATCAAAGGCCGATAGCTCATCCATGGTCTTGCTCTGGATTACTCGCCCGGTGTCGTCGTTGGCAATGGGTCCGAGAATCCGGTAGGCGTCGGCGGGTTTGGCCTGCTGGCTCTTTTGCTCGCAGTTGAAGGCAATCACCGCGCTATTGGCATCTGGTCGTTGCTGAACTACCCACAGTAGCGCCTCGTTGTAGCAGTCCAGCAAGGTCGGATCATCCCAACGGTACGCGCTGGCATCCTGCAACAGTTGACGTACGCGGGTAATCAGCTCGGCTACTTTCACAGGCGATTACCGTCCTTGTCGCAGGGAATCAGCTCGCCCTGCTTCACCAGTCGGCGGATACCGTCTGAGGCAATCAGCACCCGGTTATTTTTCGGATTCAGGCAGTACTCATAACCCGGGTTAACTACTTCTTCAACCATTGGCTCTGGCTGCCTGTCGCCAGCCAGCAGGGTTTTAATCTGAGAGCGCAATGAATCCAACTTGTCGCGCCCGTTCAGCTCTTTCATAAAGTGCGCCTGGGCAAATTGCAGCAGCTCGTCTTTACTGGCTGCGTCAATATCAAATTCGGTTTTTGAGGGGATGTCAGTAATATCCATTGTGATACCTGTAGAAAAGTAAACCCCTTACCGAAATAAGGGGCTTATGGGGTTAAGCCTGCTTAACGACAGACATCACCAGCGCGTCGGGCTTGACGATCTTACGACCGTAAACCTTCAGGCCACGATGACCGACACCGAACTGATCTTGCAGTGTCAGCGACTCGTGGTTAACGAACTGGCTGGCGAAGGCGCACGCGTGCCGGGTGCCTGCCAGCACAGTAGTCTTGCCGTCTGTGGCGGGCAGGGTGTTGGACTCATAGATAGTGAACCCGGCGTAGGTTCCCATCTTGCCGGTGAGCAATGGGCTGTTGCCCGCACCAGACTTATCCGCCTGGAACAGATCGGACAGCATGATGGCACCACACAGATGAACCGGCAGTTTTACCCAACGGCCCAGCGTCGGCACGTTGTTCCTGCTCAGCTCATCACGGAGCGATACCAGGAAGTCAGCGACGTTGCTCTTGTCCACCACATCGCCGTTGGTGGTATCGCCCACAGTGAGACCGGCACCTGCGGCCATTACCGCGTGAATGTCAGTCTCTACGTGGATTTTCATCTTTTCAGATGCGTCCAGGGTGGACTCGTCCACTTCCTTGATGTTGCTCTGGAGCGACTGAATGTAGTCGTCCACAAAGGCGTAGTACTTCGCCTGGTCAATGGGCAGCTCGATCTTGCCAGGCTCGATACCCTGATAGCTGACGCTGCCAGAGTAATCATTAATGGCAATGTCCGGGCGGGAACGAATCACCACCTTGGAGCCTTCGCCTGCGATCTCACCTTCCCAGTCGGTGTTACAGGTTTCCATCAGGGAAGTGTTGGCGTAGAACTTGGCGTTCAGTTTTTTGGAATAGATAACGGATAGGCCGTTAGCTGCGTTGCCGGTAGGGAATGCGGCCATGGTTGTTTACCTCAGTGTTACCCGACCTCCCCTCGCGCTATTGCCTCGTCAATTTCCGCTTCGTGTTTGGCGTACTCTTGGGGGCTCATTTTGGCAATCTGTGCCATGGTCCAGCGGGGGCGGCCTTGTGTTTGTGGTTGTGACCGGCTGCGTAGTGAAGGCATTGCTTCCTGTGCTGCCTGGTCGTGCTTATTCCCTAAGCCACTGGCTTGCTTGTAGCGGTTGAAGACTTCGATTACGTCTTCGGCGGTTCCCTGATTGAATGCGAATTGCGCGGCATGGCGGTCAATACCCGACAGGCGTTGCATCCATCCCTGGAACTCCGGGGATTGATAGACCTGTTGATGATCACCGTGTACGGCAGCAATGCGCTGGTAGTATTCCTGCTGGCTTTGCTGCGCCCGTTGCTGGCTCTCTTGCTCCCGTTGGGCTTTCAGCTCTTTGATAAAGGCTTCTTGCTCTTTCAGGCGCTTGACCATGGGGGCCAGTTCTTCAAAGTCATTCGCAGCGGTGTCCAGCTCGTCGGGCTCTGGCAGGTCGTCCGGTTTATGACTTCCGGATTGGCCGGTGTTGGCACTCTGCTGGAGCTGGTTTAGCTGTTGCTGCATCTCGCCCAGTTGCCTGCGTAGATCGCTGGCTTCCTGGTTGACTTTGGTGGTGTGGGCTTGCAGGTTTTTATACCGCTCCTCCCAGTTGCCGCTGTCCGTGTCCGTTGGTTTCTCAACGGGTGGCGCTGGCTGTGGGTTGCTCGCGGGTTCAGGGTTGGCAGATTCTTTGATCTCTGGTGCCGGGGTGTCCGCTTCTACGGGTCCCTTTATCAGTGCTTCAAGCTCTGCGTTTGCTTCCGCTTCCAGTTGCTCTGGGTTAATAGCCATTGCTTGCTCCTGTCGTGGGTGCCCGGGGCGTGTCCACTGAGGTTGTGAGGCCGGGTGCTCGGGGCGTATCCGACCATGAAAAAAGCCCGGAGGCGGCTAGACCTTCGGGCTTTCGTGGTTAATCGGTGTTCGGGTTACTTCTTATGAGCGTTCAGCAATGTCTCTGCCCGCTCGATCAGTGCCAGGGTTTCTTGCAGCTCTCGCGCTTCTCCCTGGAGCCTGAGTGTCTGGTGATGATCGTTACTGCTGACCAGTCGGCCGTGGGTTTCCTCCAGGCTGTCCCTGAGGTACGTCATTAGCTGCTGGTAGTGCGGATTGTACCGGAGTGCCAGCAATGCCTCCGCCGTTGATTTGTCCAGCCTGCATTGCATATTGTTCTTCCTGTGAAATCATGGCCTTGTCCGGGTCCAGATCATTGCTGCGTAGATACTCTTCCAGCAGGTAGCGTCGATCGGTGAGTGGCCCGTCCACCGGGTTGGCAGTAAACGACATAACCTGCATGAGTTTCTGGCTTTGCATCTCTTTCGCTACCAGTGCGCTTGAGCCTTGCGCTACCACGTCCAGATCACCACGTTTCTCGTCAATCTCGGACCAGCGCATGGTGAAGTGGTAAAGGCTTTCGATTAGCGGTTTAGTCATGTAATCGTCGATGTTCTTGACCACTGACTTGAGGGCGATATTGGCAGCACTCATCAGCATGGACATACCACTGGCCGTCTTATTCATGCTCTTGCCCTGCTCGCCGTGGGTATAAGACGGCAGGCTGGTTTCTTCGTCGGCAAAGCGTCTGAACATTTCAAACACGGCCTGAAGCTGGCTCTGGTTGCTGGTGATATTGTTCACCCTAACCGCCGGGCCTTCTCCACCTTTGCTGCTGTCGTAAAAGTTCACCTTGAACGGGAATATTTTTTTGGCTTCTTCCATGGATACCGACTCAGGCAGCTTGGCCACATCAATATCCAGCATCGGGCCTGCGGTGAGTGCCACGTTATCCAGCAAGGCATTCACACTGGCATTCATGGCGGCTTGCGCATCGGCCATCATTGCCGGTACGCCAACACCCCAGAAGCGGTGCGCCAAAATCTGATAAGGGACAAACTTGTAGGGAATGCTTTCGGGCTTCATGGGGTTCAGCCGCGCCATAATTACCCGGTCAGCACAAAACCAGATATTGGCCTGGTACTCAATAAACGGGTCGTCTACCTGTACACCGTATTGTGAGAGCTTTTGCCCGTCCACCAATCCCCAGTACTCAAATACGTCATAGCGCCGGCTGGCATCGTGGTAGCGGTCGTCGGACTCATTCATGTTCCTGAGTTGGCGCTCCCACTCCAAATCCTCATGGTCGCCGTTGGGTAGCTGGGTGAGGATTTCTCCAATACGCTCGCTGTCGAATGCCGGTGCTGTGGCTAACTGTCTGAGTTCGTGGCGGGTTAATACTCTGCGTCTGATCGGGTCTTCCGGGTCTTCTGCGTCGGTACTCCAGTTGTTGGGGTACATTTCCCAAATGCTTACATGCTCAACATCAGGGACAATCTGCTTCTGCCCGGTGAGATTCCACTGGCCATCGTCGTCCGCTTCCCAGCCTTCACGCTCTAAAAACTTCACTGTGGCTGTTTTCACACAGCCGGTTCCCAAGTCCACCATTTCCCGAACGGTTTTCTTCAGTCCCTTCAGGGCGTGCGCCTGGATCAAATAGTCTTTGATCTGCCGGGCAATGGCAGTACAGGCTTTCTCGGCGCTTTCCAGCGAGTCGGATTTAATGGCCTCGGTGAGCTTTTCATAGAGCTGGCCTTCCAGCTGCGCTACCATCTGACTCTTGGCTTCTGCCGGTATCGGGGCTTGCATGGCCTGAACGGTTGCCATCTGCTTAGCCTGCTTCTTCACAACCAGCTTGACCGCTTTGGGCAGTGTCGCCATCGGGCTTGGTACAATATCCCAGAAGCTATCTACCTGAGAGAACAGCAGGTCAATCAACCGGGAATAGGCAGCGTTGACCTTGGTGAGCGTCACCTTCACATAGATACGTGACAGTTGCCCGTTTTCCGCCATTCTGGATAGGGTATCAGCATCGTGTTCGCCCTTAATGGCTTGCAGTGCCGCTATCCACTCCTGTTCAATCTCCCGCCGGGCTTCTTTGCGTCGGCTCCACTCTTGATGCAGGTCTCTGGCCAGTGCGTCTTTAATTCGCAACGCTTCGTTTGCGGCCCGCTCCAGTGCCTCAGCGTCCGTGTTCGGCACTTGTACCGCTGTCATATCTTCATTGGGTGCGTACATTAGGCGTAACCGGCTTTACCTGGCTGGAAGTTGGAAGAAGGAATCTTTCGTTTCATCTTGGGCAGTTGCAGCCGCATCTGTTGAGCAATGGCGTAGCTTGTGACTTCATCGTCATAGCAACCGTCCTGAGCATTGGTCTTGCCTGCGTCGTCTATGACATAAGTCTACAATTCGCTGACAGTACGATAACAGGCGATACCGTGGCATTCATCCCGTAACAGCTCTGCCAGGTGATCAATCATTAACGGCTTGGTCCTGCTGGTTGTCAGCCAGCCGATCTTCTTGGTCAGCTTCTCCCCGGCTCGGTGCTCCGGGTCTTTCTGAATGAATTGGTTGGGATAATTCAGATCACGCAACCGTGTAATAGTGGTCAGTCCGTGATTATTCCGCTCAACTCCTACCAATGCGTTGTTATAGAACCGGCCTACCTTATCAATCATGCTGCCCAGCTCATCGGGCTCAACGTGTCCGTGCCACTTGGCAACCTGATAACCATCTCTGTCCACCACATGGAATACACTGTAATCGTTGTTTGCCAGTCCCTCAGCCACATCAACACCGATGGCGTAGTGCATATCAGGCTCCGGCTTATACCAGACTTCCAGATTGCCAGTGTCGTCCGGTAACAGGTCGTGAGTGGTGAGTTGGTAGCGGTGCTTCGGCTCCATACACTCGGCCTTGGCCAGTGCGATGTGGTGACTTGGAAATCTAACCCTGCCTGAGAACAGGAACGCCTCCATTGGCGTTGTCGGGTACTCCTGCATCATCTCGTTGCCGTAGGTGGATTCTGTCACTTCGTACCAGTAGCGTTGCTCTGGCGTGAAGATGGTACCCGCTTCTTTCTCCTTCTCGTCCAGGTACCTCTTAACCCGCTCGTCCGGTGTCCAGCCTTGTGCTGGTGTCATGGCGTACTTGGGGTCATCGAACCATGCGTAGAAGTGGAACCGGGCTTGCTTCTTGTTGAGCTTGCCAGTGTGGTTCATGGATTTAAGACATCGGTCGTAGAAGTCGCCTCCCACACCTTCAGCCGTTGACTCAATAAAACAGTACGAACCTTCGTGAACAGCAGGGAATGAACCGGTCCTGACTTCCTTGGCCTTCTCCGGGAACTTGGCGCATATCTTCCCGTACTCGGAGATATGCAACCACTGGATCGTACCAGAGCGCATACTGGTACCGACTTTGATACTGCTGCCGTTGCTGAACACCAACTGCTGCGCCCGACTGGTATCCGCCGGTCTTGCTGCCTTGATCTGCTCGGGCAGGTTGTCATAGGCAAACTTGATCTTGGTTCTGAACAGCTCCTCAGCGTCGTCTCTTGTATGGGCGATAATTCCGCACCGCTGGTTAGAAATAAACAGGGCTGAGTCCAGTATCAGAATATCAATAAAAGTACTGAACCCCAGCTGCCGGGCTTTAAGTATGTTGTTCCAGTACCAGATGTTGTTATAAAAATGAGTCTGAAGCGGCCTTGGCTTGAACTGAATCGCCTTGCCGTGTTCGTCTTCAATCCAGTACAGGTGATTGAGTCGCCACCATCGGTCGGACAGCTTGGCTTTCAGTTCGGCAGGGCTCATTCAACAGCAATATCCTTGCTCTCAAGACTGTCCATCAGGGCGGCAAGGTCAGAACCTTTGTCCTCATTGTCGTCCAGGTTAAACGCCTGCCTTTCGAGCTTCACCGCTTTGGCCAGGGCATCAATGCCGCTATTCAATGACCGGGCAATGTTCTGGTGATTATCGTCGTTTATCTCTGCATCCATCAAATAGGCAGACAACCGGGCGGCAATCTGGCGATACTCGGCAATACCATGGCGGTGCATGAGCACCAGCGCAACCGCGTCGTTGCTGGCTTGTTCGATAATCTGTTCATCGGTCGTACGAATGTTCGTACTCGTACCTTCACTTCGTACCAGCTTTGCTTTTGTCTGACTCTTAACCTTGCTGGTTAAATCTCTCTGCCACCCTTTGCTCTTCGCCCGCTTGCGGATAGCACCCTCAGAGCAGTCATGCTTCTTGCCAATCGCATTCACGGACAACTGACCAGCACGATAGTCCGCTTCGATGGCTTCCCAATCTATGCTCTTACGCTTGCCCGCCATACGCATCAATCCCTCGATGATTGTTTGTTTCGCTTGTCCCGCCGCAACGTGAGCCAGAGGTTGATAATAATGACAGTGACAGATAACAGGCCGAGAATATCTGACAGAATTAAATCAAACCGACCATTAATGATTTGCTCAAGACTTGCCCGATAGAGGCTCTCAGCATTGCCGATACTCTGTTTTGCGCTAACTCCCACAGCCACAGCACCGGCGCTTACAATGATTGATGTTGGCACCGGTTCACTCATGGCTTACTCCACTGTTTCATCACCTTCTCGGCTGACCGGCCTACCACATAGCCACCAAGACCAATCTTTACAATTTCCAGCAACGCAATGATCTGACTTTCTGATAATCCCGGGGCGGTCCATCCAAGCCAGTGAGCGACAATCAGACCGGTGAACGTAAGCATGGTTGATGGTCGCCAGTTACGTTGCAACCAGCTCTCCCCGGTGGCTTCTGCGGCAATAACTTTGCCGGCCTGCTCCAGCTCGGTTTTGTCCAGTGCGATGATCTGACTGTTAATGCTGGCCTTTAGCTGGCTCGCCTGATCCTTGTCCGGTATAGCCTTGTCAATGGCTTTGCCTACTAATCCGGTGATAGCTCCAAGCCAGCCGATCATTTACGAATACTCCGGGTGTTTTACAGTGATCTTGATCTGGAAAGTCTCCGGCAGATAGCCGCGCAACTCATTGATCGCCTGAGCTGAGCTCTGCACCATGTAACCATCGGTAGACAACCACTTACCAACGGCGATACAACCGTGAACATCACTGGCATAGTTGCCGACGTGAATCAGAATGGCCGATCTGTCGGGAACATTTTTCAGTCGCCAGACATTTTTGAATTTGGTGCCATTGTGCGGTACGCAGTCATAAATCCCTTCGGGGATACAACTGATATTGCGTTCATTATCCAGCCATGGTCTCTCGATCGTGGCAAAGGTATGAAAGCCTGGCACATGCAATTCACCGATAACGCAGTGCTGTAGATAGCTGCGCTCTAATGTCAGAAGCATGATAGATACTCAAGAAAAAACCGGCTAAAGCGGGTGTTACCCAAGCCGGTGAAGGGTCGTTGTTTGATGGTCGTCTATTGATACCAGAGGGGAGTCGTATTAACTTGAGTCTACTTGATCGGCTCAAGCTGCCAGGGCTTACAGATTGAATCTTGCCAGACTACAGATACGAAAACGCCCCGACAAATTATCAGGGCGTAAATACGACACGGTAGACTGAATTATATGGATGAATGGATGGCCAGTCAACAATGCAAATCAGGCGGCAGTCCTGATTTCCAAGTCCCAACCATTAACGGTTTCTTCCAGCCTGAGAGTTAGCTCATGGATTTGCCGATCAAGGTCAGCCAATTTTTCCAGCAGTCCGGCAATCGCCTCCTCTCCGATAGACTCCATGTAAAGATCCCGAATAGCTTTGTCTGCCAATACCGGAATCGGCTGCTCACCCTTTTCCCACTTGGCGACACTCTGATCGGTCTTACCCAGAAGCTTGCCAAGACCTTTCTGGGAAAGATCCAGTTCCAACCGGATAAAACGAAACTCTTTCGGCTGCAAGGGCGCTACCATTTCAGCCAGCCCCCTGGCTATTACCCGGTGCAACCCGTCCATATCGTGTATGGAAATCCCTGTTCCAGATGGGGAGTCGGTTTTTACATAGCCATTCTTCAAGTAAATGTTGTCTAATCCACACGCGGTATAATGGTACATGATATTCATCCCTCCCAGGTGGTTATCACCAGACAGGTGGTGCTTTGCCTCTTCACAACCTTAGCCACAACTGTTATTTTTACCCCGGCCGTAACGCGGGACAACTTGCACCGCCAGCCTTTCTCTCCTTCCGTACACCAGACGATATCGCCAATCTGCTCACCACTCTTGAGCACATTCAAAATCTGTCGAGTGGTTACATCCCTCTCCCTCATTCGCAAAACCGCATGGTCGAGGAAGTCGAGATTATGCGACTCGTCGGATGCAATCCGGGCAATCTCCCGACGCACCTCCACGATCCCCATAAATGGGAGCGAAACAACTTTATTCGACTCACTAGCCATTTGTCTGCCTCGAATCCTACACCTATAATTATTATAGGTAAATACAGTACTTGTTATAATTTATTTTCATAAAGTTATATGCTCAACAAATCATTTTCTTCTAAAAGAGCCTCACACCGGTTGTATGCCTGCCGTATCAAGCCATTTACAACACCGCGAACCTCGCACTGCTGCCGATTAACAGTAGCCTGCTGTTCCCGACCTTCAGCCTGAAGTGCTCTCTCCATAACATCGGGGCGCAACGCTCTCAAACACATGTACTGTAGGCGATTTTGATTTCTCAGCACACTGTTTCTAACCTTCCTGTCCTGAATTAATTTACTTCTCACCTCAGGCCAGCCTTCAACCAAAGCTGATCGCAGATTGTCGGTCATCTTCAGGCGAACAGATGCGCCTGGCCTCTGCGAAATCATTTCCCCGTCAAACGTGTAACGGATTCTCAGCAAGTGATACTCAACCGGTGCCAGGGTTCGACGCAACAACCCAGAAACCATGCCAGCCTGTGTCGCCCAATCGTTTCGAGTCATACGACTACGATCAAAGTTGCGGTTATCGGGCATTGGTTTTTCCAGCTCCGGGTATTTGTCGCACAACCCGCTGGCCAGCCGTTGCCAGCCTGCCGACTTGTAGCTATCAAACAGACTGCTGTTGAATGCGTTGATCAACGCTGCACCAGTGTTTGGATACATGCTCACAGCAACCCCTCCCTGCCCAGAATATCCTCAACACGCTCGCCTAATTCACCCAGTGAGCCATTGTTTTCGATCAGATGATCAACCAGACAATCAGGTATGCCGTTTTCCGACGAATGAGGTCTAACCTGCTCCCGGTCTTCGCGAGTTATTTTGATCAGCAGGCCACCCTGATTCTTAACCCAATGCGCCTCATTAATCATGCGAACATCAGTGACTATACAAACGTCTGTACCGGCAATACGCTGGTCGCGCATCGCCCTGTCTGCCAGTCTCAGCCAGATATCCTCGGCGATCAGATTGCGACCCCATTCAGTCCCAAGCGTCTGCATTAATTCGCGGGGGCTTTTGCCCAGCCAGGCAACAGGCTGCTCTTTCAGGTCGCCGTACATTGCTTCGGCAACACCGATTTGCGCCAGCATCCGACGTATTGGATCAGCAAAAGCATAAGTCTCTGAGTAACTGTCGATACGCCCCTGAATTACACTGGCCACAGTGTCTTTTCCGACTCTGGACTTACCCGTCAGTCCGATCAGCTTCATACCAATACCCCCTGACTCAGCCAGTCAATACGTTCACCAACCGGCTTGTCCCAGAACCTCCTTTCCGCTTCTGTTGTCACCCGAACCGGGCTCCAGATGGTTTTGCCGTGCTCCGGGTCTACCAGAAAAAACATCTGCTGCGGCAATTCAAAACCGAAAGCATGGGCAATGGCGTAATCGTCGTACCCCTTCAGCGATCCGTTAATCATCTTGTCCCCCCAGTTCTGCAACTGGTGGAAATGACCCATCATCAGATAGTGATAAGGTGTGCCTACCGCTTCCTCCAGATTTCGCTTCTTGGCATCACCGCGCATAATTGGAGACATTACCCCGGCTATCCCGTTACCACCCTTGAACTGGTCGCCGTGAGTCATTTGAAAACGCCACTGGTAGATTTTCCATTTCACATCCGACGTTACCGGAATATTCCAGGTCAGCTTATCGCCCAAATGCTTTAGCTCCCGGGCAACCAGATGAGCAATCAGATAATCCCAGTTCGACTCTGCCCGGAATTTATGATTGGGCTTGCGTCGTGTTCTGCCGTGATTGCCGGTCACTACGGGAACATGCACCCGCCCATAATGCCTAACCAGACGTTCAATCCCTTCAGCCAGCCTTGCCGACCAATAGAGGGCGGTGGACATACAAGCTGCTTCATTGGTAATCGCCAGCTCGTCGTGAATATCCCCGGATACCAGATCACCGCCCAGCGCCATTACCAGGCCCTGATTCTTAACGCCAGTCATGTAATCTTTATCCAGGGTAATCACATTACTGAAATAAGTTTCCAGACGAAGATCGGCAACCCTACGGTTGTAGGCGTTGACATAATTCATTTCAGCCGCCTTTACCACTTCATCAAAGTGAGTATCACTCAACATAGTGACAGCCGTACTGTGTCGCCTTTTGGTGCTCTTTGGCTCCATCCATTCCGGTCGCTCGATACTGGCCGCTGTGAATTGGTCAAGCATTCTTTCCAGCCTGCTATCCCGCTCCTGCTGTTCTGCCATCTCCCTGATTTGAGAACTCAGCTGGCGCTTTTCACGCTTGAGTCGGTGCTCCTCAACAATATCAAGGCTTTTGCTGGCAACCTTCCTTTCAACGTGATCAGTGCTCTTGATATTCTTCCGGTCAACCAGCTCAATCTCACCGGCGTCACGAATGCGCTTGATCGATTTCATAAACGGGCGCAACTAAATACCGGCCTTTTCTGCGGCGTCTTTGGTCGTAAGGCTGGTGTCGTTATACAGCGCTGCGAGAATCTTCTGTCGTTCCGTTGCCATGGTTGCGCTCCTATGCCGGAATTTTTTTAACCACGTTAATGGTGATTGGATACAGCGCCTCTACCTCCCGGCGCTTGATTTTGAACTCCGGCGTTTCCATGCCTTTAACATCAGTGAACTTCACCTCTCCGTCTGCCCAGTACTCGGCAAAATCCACAACCAGCTTTGTGCCTCCGGGCAGATGAAAGGGTTGCTGCCTGAGAAAGAACACCAGCTCGCCTCTCTCCTGCTGTCGTTTAAGCCACAAGTAGTAATTACCCTCCAGTTTTGAATCAAATTTAATGCCGTCCAGCTCTACCCGCCTGGCGTTGAATTTGTGACGTGCTCGCAAAGCCACAGTCAAGACCTCCCTTTCCTCTTCTTCAGCCAGGGTCGCGGCTGATTCAATACAGGCATCCATACCTTGAGTAAAAGCACCTCATACCCGGCAAGGCCGCCAAGTATGGGGGTCAGGAACAAGCGATTCACATTCACTTGCGACAACCCTCACTGGTTGCCACTGGCATACCGAGACTGCGAATCAGTTGATTGGTAGCCATTCCGGCCTTTGATTCCTGCCAATCCTCTGATTCAGGGTTGCCGCCACCGCAAACCAGATGCTCTTGTAATTTTTTCGCAATCTGTTTGGCAAAGCTTCCGGTCAGTTCAGTTACAGCGTCGTCATCCAAAAATGACAAGTCACTAAGATGGATGTGAGCGAGCAGCTTGTCACTTGAGCCCGCCTCTCTCATGCAAACAGCGATATTGCTTTTGTCTTGCTCGCTTTGCTTCACGACAAGTCTCAAATGCCTGTTCATGCATCACCCCCAACCCGCTGTCTACGCAGCTCGGCTAAATCCCAAGTGGTCTGGTCCAGCAAATCCAGTTCATGCCCGAACCGGCTGACAAACAGTGCCGGGCTCACATGAATGGCATCCGGCCCTGTGCGATGGTGAGTCGGGCAAAGCGGTATGGTGTGCATATCGTTGCGCTCCTCTCCCATCCCATAACCGCTGGTGATATGGTGAACCTCTGCCGGTGTCTCCCCGTAACCGGCCCGGCGACAGGCGATGCAGCCGAGTTCGGCTACGTCTGACAGATGTTGCCTTTCTGCTTTGGTTTTATTTTTGCGGCTCATCACACCATCCCTATGATTCGTTCCACCTGGCGCTCAAGATCGCCCCGGGTGTAATTGGTCAGAACACGCTGCAAGGTCACATCAACGCTGTTGCTGTAAAGCTGTGAGAATTGCTCTTCGTTCATGCTGGCAAACGAAATACTGTGCGCCTCCCGCCGTATATCCCCGTTGAGATTGGCGATAACGTCATAGAACCCGGCGGCACAGATCACATCCTTGCGATAACGCTCAAAGCTCTTTTGCACCTGAAAGCCCTTGTACTCCTGGATTGCCGGCTCAAAGGCATCAAAGCCGATATTCAGCAGGGCGAAATACTTGCGGTGGAATTTGATATTCCGCTTCTGCTTCCACTGGGCCCGGATACCGGCACCGACCTTGATCTTGTTGCACTTCTCAGCATCCTGGTGCGTGGCTGGCACGAATGAACCGTCCAGCCGTTTGATAAATGTCAGTTCAGCCATTGACCGCCTCCCTGGTACTTTTGCCGGATAACCTGCTCAGCATTTCAGCAGCACCCTTCTCCGTTCTCATACCCCTGCGTACCCGTTCCGCCATGGCATCAGGGTCGATATCCGCCATCTCGCACCACATGCGCATTGCGCCTGTCGGGTACGCCAGCGACATATACGGCTCAGATCCGCGAACCCCTCCCAGACCGTGAGCTCTCAACAAATGCCGGCAGTCAATAAACGCCTGAGAGACGACCGCAATGGCCAGATTGCGCTCGGGTGAAGACTTGGGATTACTCAGTACTGAAACCATATCGCTATCGAGTTTTTTAACAGTGCTATCCATGCCCGCTCCTTAACCCTCAAACCGCTTGCCGTTGTTCTGTTGCCAGATTTCCTCGCGCCAGATTTTCTGGTTTTCGTCCGCATCAAACGCGATGCGGATTTTTCGGGCAGTCAGTCTCGGCTTGGTGATATAGACCAGACCGCCAGTGCCAATAGCGGTGGTTTCATACAATGGCACCAGAACGTCGTGCGTATTGCCGTTGCGTACAATGGCGAACCGGGCGACGCCTTTGGATTCGCGAATAAACGTCAGCTTGATCTTGTCGTCAATGATGACGCTCTCGCCCTGCTTGCGGCTCAGTACCAGCTTGCTCATTGCTCAGTCTTCCCTGGCTCGTGCGTAATAGCAGCGTGGCTGCGGCTCTTTTCCGGCTGACAGGTCGTGCACGACAGCGGTGTATTACCAAGAATCCACAGCAGGTAACAGATGAATCCAGCAAAAGCTGCACCACCGATCAACACCTCAATCAACGTGTCGCCCTCGGCGCCATCGTGAAACCGTTCGCGTTGTAAAAAAAACTTAAACAGCCTGTTCATCGGAGCCTCCCTGGACAGCCGCCTGCCCATTGCTCAACATCCCCCCGAAACGCTTCATAAACTCAGCCCGGCCGCCACCTGGATTAATGCCCTGGTCTTCCATGGTGGTTTTCAGCTCCTGCTCGCTGCGGGCTTTCGGGTCATTCAGATACTCCAGAGACTTGACCGGCTCCAACTCCTTGCCCTTTGCCAGAGCGCTGACCAGCTCCTGATACTTCTCATTGAACTTCTTGCGAGTGGCCCGAATGGATTCAGGACTGCTCTGGCGCCTGAGCTCAAACCAACCGGTAAACCGTGCTGCCAGATAGACGGCCCTGTGACTCCATCGCCATTGTGCCGGCTCGTGAGCGTGGTCGTTGGCCTCCTGCCATGCCTTCAACTCCGTCGGCAGTCCAATCTCTTCCGGTGTCGGAAAACAGAACTCGTAAACAAACTCCACCGGGTCCGGCAAAAACTTCAACGGATAGCGGCTTTTCAGCTTGCTGATACCGTTTTTAATCATTGCTGGCGTAATACCCTGCCACTGACTCATGTATTCCATCTTGGCGCCCTCAACGTCCTTCGGGGTAGGGTAGGCTGAGGTAATCAGGTGCGGCTTCCTCGTCTGCATCACCTTGAACAAGTCGTTCACCAAAGAGAGCTTCATACTGTTCTGGGCTGAGGGATTCACAGCCGGGCGCGTTCCTGATGGCTTCTGCTGCGGCTGCCCTGCCAGCCTGATAGCTTGCTGCGCCAGCTCCTGGGTTGTTTTCATGGCTAACCATCCATTCGTTGTCGATATTGTTGGTGTCATTCAAAAAGGTGGTGGTCTGCTTCACGTATTCCGTGCTCAGCTTTCCGGTAGCCGAACAGAAACGGTGATACCGGATCGCGGCATCGAGTAATTGCTGCTCGGTAAATCCTTCGGTTAACAACTTCGAGTAACGCTGGAAGGTTTTCTTTTTGTTGCCCTGGTCGCCCTGTCGTTTTGGGTAGTTAGACCACCAGAAATTGAACGAATCGGTGTATATATACTGACTGGTTCTATACTGACTGGTATCTAAGTAGAAGGAATCTTCAATTTTTGAAGTTTCGGCCTCGTTTTTTGAAGTTTCGGGAGACTTCAATTTTTGAAGTTTCGGCTTTGGATTTATTGGGCAAAATTCATCAAGACTCAACCGGTAAAGATTTGAAGAACTTCCCCCTTCTTTTTTTGGGCGACGCTGGCGAGCAATCAGACCTCGATCCTCCATCGCCTTTAATTTTTTGCTGATGGTTGCATCGCTCCTGATCACCGCATCAAACTTCAGCTTCTCATACCCCGGCCAGCAAACACCGCTAGCGTCTGCATAGTTGGCCAGAGACAGAAGCAACAGCTTCTCTCCCTGATCGTCAAAGGGCTGCCCCATCGCCCAAACCATCGCTTCCAGACTCATTACTCCGCCTCCCTGCCTTTTACCAGCGCATCAATCAACGCATAGGGGATTTCATCAATGCCAAACTCAACGACTTCAGAGCCCTGAGCGATACGCAGGCAGGTTAAGCGGTCGTTCTGAAAGACCAGACTGAACGCAGGTGCATTACCGGAAAGATCACTGTCGTCCATCAACGGCTGTTCTGGCAGAAGAGAGCAATCAAGGTCAGGCTCAACCATGTCGCGCAACACCCGGCCGGTCAGTTCAACCTGCTCTGGTGTTTCGGTTTCAACCGGCTCAATGCAACTTAACCCCATCAACAGATTGCCAGGTGAGGTATCAAACAGTTGAGCCAGACGACAAACCTTGCTGTTACCGGGGAGAACTTTTCCGCTTTCCCAGAGTCCAATACAGGGAATAGAACAGGGAACTTTTTGTGCCAGCTGTGCGCGAGTCCATCCGTTGCCTTCGCGCAGTGCTCTTATGGTCCGAGCGATACCGATAAATGGCAGGTTGTTTTTTTCTTCAGGGGTGTCCATAATTAAATTGTTCATTGTGATTTCCTCATTTCACGTTGAACGTTTGCTCTAAGCCCCGGTGACGGGGCTTTCCTATTTCTGGAGCTTTGAAAGTTCCAGAGTTACCGCTCTCTCCTTAAAAAACTTCAGTAAACCGCCAACGGTTAGTTTGCCGTTGCTGGCCATCACCATCTTTGCCAGTCTGCGGTTAGAGGGGCACTTCTTCTCTCCGTCTTTGGGGTAGATGTATGCCGTTGTGATAACACCGGTACTGCACCCGATCTCTCTGGCAAAACACCTCCTTTCATCCCTTGACATTTCTTTCCAGAACTGACCTAAATCCATCGTTAAAACCTATATCGGAGCAATGTTTCAATACTAAAACTTTTTGTTATCATAATTCAATACGATTATTCTAATTAAAACTTATTGTGTACTTATTACGCCTGACCAATCGGCTACAATAGAGGGATGGACGTTAGAGAACTCAGGCGACACAACGCCTTAAAACTTTTAAAACGGGAAAATGTTTCCAAGTCAGAGCTGGCTCGAATACTCGACAAATCGCCCCAGCATGTGGGTGTATACCTGCGAGAAAACTCAACAAGAAACATTGGTCATGCTTTTGCGCGGCAAATAGAGTCTGCCTTCTTTCTTGAAAAGGGTTGGCTTGATAAAAATCACGATCTTGAAGACCGTGGCAGCAGCCTTGGGGAGCCAGCTGGCAATGCAGCAGACGCTATAGCCAAAGCCAATCAAGCATCAGAAGAGTTTATTCAGGCTAGAAAATACTGGCTCACCACACGCCCTCAGGCGCTCTACATGGCGCGCTCCGAACTACGAAAACTAATGATTGAACACGACGTAGAAATACAGTCAGAGTCTGACGACGGGTTTGTTGTGTTACGATCAGGCTGCCAGTTACGAGTTGATTTGTTTGTTCCCATATTCGGCTTTACTACATACCGTTATGAATCAACGCGCAGTATGGAGCTGCCTGATATTCTGGTGTTACCAGCAAACAAACCAAAAGCAAGTGCTGCTCTACTCAGGTCGGGAGTGTCACTTGATTTTTATCTTATACCCAAAGAGCTTCTGGAAGCACTACCAGGCAATACCGAGATATCATTGTACGAAGAAGCATCACGAGTAAACGACACACCAGTCAGGCAGTACCTCAACAACTTTGACACCTTGACCTAATACCCGCCCTTCTCCAGTCACACCCTCTCGTTCCACCCGGTACGCCGATCCGCAAGCGACCTGAATGCTTTCCACTCCTATCAAACAGTTATTTCATTACTTTGTTCAGACAGAACAATGCGTCCGACTTCCTCAAATAAATAAAACATTTTGTTTGCAGTGATAACTTTTAGTTGTTATATTTTAAACAGAGCAAACAAAAACACCAAGTAATGAGGATTACTTATGAACCACTGCCCCGTATCATCGGACGAACGCCGGCACTCCCATCAACAAGGCATGGAAGAGGCCCGTCAGGACTACATAGACACTCAGGCCGGTGAGTACACCGACAGCCTTGAGACCGCCCTTCTTTCTGCCCAGACACAGAGCAACCAGCACGGCCGCTACAACCTGACATTCTCCAAAGACGCACTGGCGTTACTGCAACTCATCCTGACCGAACTGCCTGAAGACGTGTTCGGACTCGCCCAGGAGCTGGTTAAGCAGGATATGGAGAATAGCGATGACGTCTAAAGACATCCTTCAGCAATGGCAGGCCTTACGGCCACAACGTGAAGCACTACTCGATCAGATTGACGACATTTTGGCCAGACAACGCGCGTTGTTGGACGAATACCACGAGATTACCGGCTTGCCCGGCGATCAATCGGCATGTGAGGCCCGAATAAAAAACATTGATCAGCGCATTGCCCTGAGCAAAAAACACAACGCACTGAGCACGGCGCTTATTGAGCTATACGCTCTGGGCGACAGGTACCACGAACAATACGTAGCGGCCCTGGATAAAGAAATAGAAGCAAGGAGGTCTGGCCAATGAACAATATCACCGTTATCGACAGCGAAACAAAAACACCCACCGATCATACTGCGCCAGTGGTTGCCGAGCCATCACGCCTGATCGAGCTGGCCATCACGCAGAACGCCGACATAGGAAAGCTTGAGCGGTTAATGGACTTGCAGGAACGCTGGAACAACGACCAGTCTAAAAAAGCTTTCTATCAGGCAGTTGCCAACTTCCAGTCTGAAATGCCGTTGATCCATAAGTCCAAGACTGCATCGTTCGCCACCAGGAACGGCGGTCAAATGACGTACAGCTACGCCTCCATTGACGACATTGTTAAGGCGGTTAATCCGGTGCTGCACCGTCACGGCCTTTCCTACCGGTTTGAGCAAACGCTGATTCAGGGTGTTGTATCGGTCAGCTGCATATTGACTCACGCCCTGGGCCACTGCGAATCCTGCACCATGACAGGAGGACTGGATCAAAGCGGCAATAAAAACGCACTTCAGCAAATAGCATCATCCACAACCTATTTGAAAAAGTACACCCTGACCAACGTCCTCGGTGTCGCTACCTCGGATGATGATATCGACGGCTTTCAGCCCTGCGAACCATCATCCAGCCAGGAGCAGAACACCAGCCAGCCGGCCCTGCCTGACTATTACGAGCAAGACGACTTTAACCGTATGCTGCCGAACTGGTTGAAGGCGATTCAATCTGGCAAGAAAACACCGGATACCTTAATCACCTTTGTCGAGAGTAAAGGCCGCAAATTAACCGAAGAACAAAAAGCACGTATTCAGGGGGTGAAGTAATGAGAGTCCATCAGGTAGATCAAGGCACCCAAGAATGGCTCAACCTGCGAGCCAGCAATTTCACCGCCAGTGAAGCGTCCGCCATGATGGGCGCCAGCAAGTACCAGTCCCGCCAACAACTGCTGGCAGAAAAAGCCACCGGCATTCGTGAGGAAATCACACCGCGCCAGCAAGCCATTTTTGACAGGGGCCATGCAGCTGAAGCCGGGGCGCGACCGATCATTGAAAAGCTGATCGGTGAAGAACTGTACCCGGTGGTTGGCACTGAGGGAGATTTACTGGCCAGCTTCGACGGGCTCACCATCGACGACGCCATTGTCTTTGAGCACAAGCTGTGGAATGAAAAGCTGGTATCAGAAATCAACGCCGACACACTGGAAGGTTCAGGGCTTTCAGCTCACTACTACTGGCAACTGGAGCAACAGCTATACGTCAGCGGTGCAGACAAAGCGATATTTGTTTGTTCCGACGGCACCGAAAACAATCTGACGTTTTGCTGGTACTACTCTTGTCAGGAGCGCATTCAAGCCCTGTTAGCAGGCTGGGAGCAATTCAGAAAAGACCTGGCTGAGTTCAAACCGGTAGAAACCAAGCCAGAAGCAAAAGGCGTAGCCCTTTTAGAGTTACCTGCCCTTGTCGTACAGATTGCCGGTGAAGTCACAACGTCGAACCTGCCAGCCTTCCGCAATGAAGCCCTGGCACAGATTGAAGCGATTAACACCAACCTGCAAACCGATCAGGATTTTGCCAATGCAGAAGCCACCGTCAAGCATTTCACCAAGGCTGAGAAAGAACTCGAAGCCGCCAAGAGGCAGGCAATGGCACAGACAGCGGATATTGATGCTCTGTTTCGCACCATTGACCAGCTGAAAGACACCATGCGCTCCAAGCGTCTTGAACTGGATAAGCTGGTTAAGGCCCGCAAGACCGCTATCAAGCAAGAGGTTATTGTCGAAGCTCAGGCCAGTTTTAACGACCATGTAGCACAAATCAACCTGCGTCTGCCTGTCAGCGTGCCACCAGTGAATGCCGATTTTGCCGGCGCCATCAAAGGCAAAAAGACCGTTAAGAGTATTCGTGAGGCGGTGGCTGATACCCTGGCATCGGCAAAAATCGAAGTCACTAACTACCGGAAGATCATCGAAGAAAATCACGACTTACTGACCACAACCATTAATGGTCGCCCCTATGACTTTCTGTTTCGTGACTTGTCAGAAATTCTGGTAATGCCTTCTGGCCACCTAGCTCTTTTGATTAAAGACCGTATCAGCGAGCACGAAAAAGCCGAAGCTGCCCGACTGGAAGCAGAGCGGGAAAGGATTCGTCAGGAAGAAGAGCGCAAGGCCCGGGAAGAAGCTGCACGACTGGCAGAACTTGAACGACAGCGGATTGCTGAAGAAGAACGACAAAAGCTGGAAGCAGAACAGGCAGCTGAAGAAAAGCGCATTCAGGAAGAAAAGAAAGCTACATTTCTTGAAGCCTGCAAAAACGCCAAAGTGGTTTCTGAAGATGAACTGGTTGAGGAAGAACAGCTGGAAATGGTTATCCCGAAACCTGAGCCGGTTCACTCTGCACCAGAAGCAACCGTCACCATTCCGGTTTCTGAGTATGAAGCCCTGAAGCGAGCTGCATTCAAGCTGCAATGCCTGGAGGATGCAGGCGTTGATAACTGGTCCGCTGGTTATGACTTCGCTATGGAAGCGTTTCATAACGAATATCCGATTCACTGATTAACACTCCGCACTGGAGCCGCACCTGAGCATGTGTTGAAAAGGCTCACCAATCAAAACCAGAAACAAACGATTAAAGAGTGAAACAAATTATGTGGTTTAAAAATCTGGCCGTGTACCAATTCAGCAAGCCCTTTGAACTGGACAGCATGGCGCTTGAGGAAAAACTGAAAGACCAGTTGTTCCGTGAATGCGGTTCTCAGGATCACTGCACCTATGGCTTTGTGCCTGCCCTGGGTGCCAAAACCGAAGCCCTGGTTCATTCCGCTAACGGCTGCCTGCTGATCTGCACCCGCAAAGAGGAAAAGATTCTGCCGGCATCAGTTATTCGCGATGCCCTGGAGGAAAGGGTAGAAAAGATCGAGCTGGAACAGGGCCGGCAAGTATACAGCAAAGAGAAAAAGGCATTAAAAGACGATGTGATTATGGAGCTGCTACCGAAGGCCTTCACTCGTAACCACTTTACTCAGGCCTACATTGACCCGATTGGCGGCTGGCTGGTTGTTAATGCTTCATCCTTTACACAGGCAGAAGAACTCACCAGCCACTTGCGGCAAGCACTGGGCAGTCTGCCGGTAACACCGCCACACGTTGCCGAACTTCCCAGCTACAAGATGACGCAGTGGTTGAGGGATACCGGAATGCCTTCAGGCTTTATTGCCGGCAATGAGTGTGAACTCAGAGAGCCTGGCGACGAGGGTGCAGAAATAAAAGGTCGTCGTGTGGATCTGTCCAGTGATTCCATAGAACAGCTCTTTGCTGAAGGCATGGTTGTCAAATCGCTGGCAATGACCTGGATCGATTCACTGACATTCACCTTCCACGAAAACCTGCAAATCAAAAAAGTGAAATTCACTGACTTGATTCAGGAAAAGCTCGATAGCGTTGAGGCGGATACGTTGCCCGAGAGAATGGATGCTGATTTTTCGTTAATGGTTCTGACCTTTCGCGAGCTTCTTGGGCAGTTGTTTGGGCAGTTTCAATAACCCCAAGGTTGACCGGCGCAGTCCGCTGGATGCTGTTGTTATGCACATACTGGTAAAGGGTTTGAAAATGAAAATAGATCAAGACTTAGGTCGGAAATTAAACACAAACTCTCATGGTGTTTATACCGAGCCTTTTAAGTGGTACTGGATCAAACATACCGACAGCGAAAGAGGAAATACACCAACCTTAGCCACTCGCTTACGCAATGGCTGGGAATACTTTGATAGGAAATTTGCTACTTATAACCAATTCGTTACTGAAGCGAAACCAGCAACAGGCAAAGACTTGGTAAATGCTGGTTTAAGCGCATAACCGTTTTCATCAGCGGCGAAGTCCGCTGGATGTGGTTGTTATGCTGCGTTTTGAAGGGGGCATCATGTTAGAAAGAAAAGTATGTAAGATCGGTAAAGAATGGTATGGGGGGGGAATTGTTCAAGGTGTTTTCGATATAGACAACGGTAAGGCATTGCTGATTGTTGATGAGGCAAGTGAGTTTCATTGGGAAGTAGCTGAGATAATCAATAAAACGGGTGAACAGGTAAGGGCCGACCTTACTAAGTTGCCTAAAGAGTGCCTGGAACGCCAAGACCAACTCTGTCTGGTATCAAAGGAAACCGGCGTTATTATGGCTGCAATAGCTGATGTTGAATTTGCAGACAAAGTGATGACGCTATTCTCTGATTCAGCAACATAACACTCTGCTTATACGAACTCGGTACACATAAGCGACATAACCATAGTACAAACTGGAAGACAGGAGAAACAACATGGCATCCAGAGGCGTAAATACTTGCAAGAGTTCAGGCCCGCCTTGTGAGTATGACTTGTATAAAAAAGGAATGAGCATTCCTGAAGTTAATAAATTAACCGGAATTCCTTTGTCAACCTTGCGTAATCGCTTTAAGAAAGAAGGGATATTAAGAAGTCGCCATGAAGGGATTCTTATAGCAAAAGATAAAGGGTTGCTAGGGTCTGGTTTAAGAGGCAAGACAAGAGTTTTTTCCTCGGAATGGAGAAGAAATATATCCAAGGGTAAAACTGGAACCGGAAAAGGTTATCGGGTTGCCAGTAACGGTTACATTGAATTTACTGCTGGCCCTCATAAGAATCGTTCTATGCATGTTGTTTTGATGGAATTATTTATTGGGAGGCCATTGCTTCCATGGGAGTGCGTCCACCACATCGACCATAACAAGCTTAATAACTCGATATCTAACTTAATGCTTATGACGCGGGTGGAACATTCTCGCCTGCACGCTAAATCACGATTTCAACCTAGAGATAATAAAGGAAGATTTATTAATGGCAATTAACGTAATCACTGTGTCAGGGCGTATTGGTAGCGACTGCGATCTTCGCTACACACCCAACAACAAAGCTATCGCAAGCTTTTCTATCCCTGCCGTAACTGGTTGGGGTGATAACAAAAAGACTTCCTGGCTTTCCTGCAAGCTGTTTGGTGAGCGTGCTGAAAAGCTGGCCCAGTATCTCACCAAAGGTACGCCGGTCACGATTACTGGTTCTTTCCAGCTGGATGAGTGGGACGACAACGGCATTAAGAAAAGCCGCCCTGTCATTCTGGTTAATGATGTGGCGCTACAAGGTGATCGTAGTGGAGCGCAAAACACAAACCATGCTCCACAACAGCAAGGCCAGGACTTTACTGCATCCATGCAGCAAAGACCGGCCAATCATCCGGCACAGCAAGCGCCCAACCAGTATCAGCAGGCCCGGAATAATCCGCCACAACAGCAACCTTATCAGGGAGGCGATCAATTCGACGATTCGATCCCGTTTTAAGAATGATTACCTGCACCGATGGCGGTCACTGCGGATTAGGTGGTTACTGTAGTGCCTGCCCCTTAATGCAAGGGGGCGATATGCCTGAATTAAAACCGTGTCCGTTTTGTGGTTCAAAGGCTCAGATGATTGGGCAATCGCTTCAAGATCCATTGGGAAGGTCCAGAGTTGACTGCTCTGTTTGCAGAGGGGGATTTGATTTTCTTGACGATAAAAAAACGCTGACAAGATTGTGGAACTCTCGCCCGTCGCCCTGGGAGAGTGTCGAGGACCGGTTACCAGAAGAAGGCCAGAGGGTTCTTGTGTCCTGGAGATATGCAGGACACCAACGCACTATGGTGGCGTGGGTAGAATACGAGGAAGCTGGCGACGAACGTCTGATTGGGCAGCCATTGTGGTATGACCTTGATATTCTCGGTGAGCCCTTGCCAGCGCCACCTCATTACTGGATGCCAATACCAGGACTGCCAGATGAGAAGTAAAGCTTTGCTCGACCTTCTTTAATTGAACATCCCGGAAGATTATCCGGTATCTGGTTAAACAATTCATTTTTTAAATCCGGCGTTCAGCCGGAGGGGGTTTTATGCGCCAGTTGATTTTGAAAGAGAATCAACCATTCATCGAAACATTGGAACAAGCCGAACTCGTTATTCGTCGTGCAGGTATTGTTGAAAAAGAAATGGTTGATGGAGTTCAACTATTGGAAGTTTGTGGGTTCAGTCTCAGCAATGCAAAAGCAAGAATCAACGAACAAATTGAAAAGCACCAACTCAATGAAGGGACTGACTTTTTACGGTCGTTCGTAAAAACCGCTGGACGACCATTGACGCTATACCACTTCAGCATCAACGCCGCCAACCATATCCTGCTTGCCGCCATGACACCTGAAGGCAAGCAGGCCAGACAGGAAGCTATCGACCTGAAAACCGATCAGGACAGGGTAGCGAATCTGGTCAATAACGGCATCGCCTTTGTCTCTCAGGATATGAAATCCCTGGCTGAAGTCTTTGGTCTGAAAGGCAATCAGGCATTGCTTGCTGCATCCCGCGCTACCCAGAAACTAACCGGACACAACCCGATCGCCCTGTTAGGTGTTGAACTCCAGGCAGAGCGCAAAGAGAAAACATTCACCGTCACTGAGTTGGGCAAAGCCTGCTTGGACGGGTTATCCGGTCGCAAGGTGAATACCCTGCTTTGTGAGGCTGGCTTGCAGGTTCGCATAGATAAACAGTGGGAACTGACTGAAGCAGGCAAGACCTACGCGGAACTCCTGGACACTGGCAAGAGTCATAGTAATGGTACACCCGTCAAACAAATCAAGTGGTACGCATCGGTAGCCGATTGCGTGCAGGTGGCGTAACAGGGAGGTTATCAATGGAGACTAGCAAATCCTCAGAACAGTTGATCACTGAAGACCAGTTAAAAGCATGGTCCGGCTACAGTCAGACCGGCAAGCTGCTTGATTTTCTTCGTGCCAACGGAATCTTGTATTTCCGAGGCCGGGGCGGCTCGGTAATGACCACCATACAGGCGGTAAATGCACCCCTGCTTGGCGGTGGTGATAACAACGTGCAGACATGGGAATAAAGAGAAGTATGGCAGGCAGTAAAAGGAAATACCCAACGGACGTTTATATTTATAGAGGCCGGTTGGTTTACTGGCCCTATCTTGGGATTTTTGATGGTAAGCGCAAGCGCGGCAAGCGCATTATTCTCGGCGCTCCAGATATGCCGGAGAGTAAAATTCACCAGCTGCTTGATCAGGTTAAAGAGACAAAGCGGCGCACCGTAGAGTGGCTGCTGTCCGCTTACCTTGAAAGTGAAAAATTTCTGAAGCTAAGTAAATCAACCAAGCACAACCGCAAAGAAGTTTACTATCCAAAGATCATAGATCGTCGAGGGCCAAAAAACGGGACTCGATTCGGTGACATACTTCTCGCTCATGTTACTCCGTCAATGCTGGTTCGCGTGCTTGAGTCATTTGAAGGGAATCCAACCCGAAATCAAATCAAGACATTTATCAGTGCAGCCTGGACCTGGGGAGTCTTAAAGTATGAAGACATTCCGCGCCAGAATCCGGCGAAAGAGGTGCCTGGCTTCGAAGAAAAATCTCGCACATTTTACATTACCGATGAGCTATACCGAAAAGTCAGGCGCACCATGAAACCACTGTACAGAGCGGCAATGGAGGTGGCCTATCAATGCCGGGCCAGGGAGATTGAGATATTTGCTTTAACCTATGACGACCTGCTCAAAGAAGGTGTTTACCTGAAACGCACCAAAGGCAGCATTCCGGAAATTACACTCTGGAACAGAAGGCTAAGAACAGCGGTTAACATGGCTAAATCCATCTGCACCAACAAGCAGAGCAAGTATCTTTTTCATGAGCCTGACGGGAGCCCGATTGTACCTCAGTATTTTTCCAGGCGATTTAAAGACTGTATGCGAAGACGACTGGCAGCAGGGAAAATTACAGCGGAGGAACGGTTCACTTTTCACGATATGAAAGCCAAAGGTGTATCCGATCATGAAGGCCAATATTCGGGCCACAGGACCGAAACAGGCAGGAAGATTTACATCCGAAAGGCACCCAAAATAAAAGGATCAAGATAGACTACAGCTGTTGCTTGAAAAGTGCTTGGTGTTCTCATCCGTGTTCTCAAACCAGCCTCATATAAATAAAACCTTATATTTAATGCTCGCAACCCTTTGATTTCACTGGTCGGCGTGAGAGGATTCGAACCTCCGACCCTTTCGTCCCGAACGAAATGCGCTACCAGGCTGCGCTACACGCCGAATCCATTGCTATTCTAGACACGCAGACAACAGTGTCAACAAGCCATAAGAACTGCAAAGAAAAAACAACTCGAATGCTGCCCGCACCGGCAATAACAATGGCAGGAAAATATGGTCGGGGTAGAGAGATTCGAACTCCCGACATCCTGCTCCCAAAGCAGGCGCGCTACC
>JAQFVO010001058.1 GCA_027942505.1 Endozoicomonas sp.
CAGCTGACTGATGTTGTGGCCATGGAAACAGACGACATCATCACTTTCGCGTGGGTTGTCTTGTTCTGGGTTCAGGGCCGATAGAGCCGGTTGGAGAGATGGTGTAATCATAAAATCCGCTTTGCAGAGTCTGCCGGGGTCACTGTCCTTTCAGGAGCTGGCGATTTAGACACCATGGTGTTCTGCTGTTTATTAAGGCTGTCGGGCTTCAAAGTCGACTTTTTTCGGTGATTGATTACGTTTTCTACATTTTTGAACGTGGCAGCCGGACAATTTGCTTATGCTTCTCAAAAACCAGCGTTTTTTCAACAGAGAACATCAATCACCCTAAGGGGCAGTAATGCTTCTCACGAATGATAGCGTTTAAACGGGTGTGAGACAGGTTGACTATAAAATCGCTGATAGAGATTGTTGTAGACTCAACAAAATCACCGGTCAGTGCTGAACGAAACCTCCCGGTAGCCACCTCCGGCGCCTCGGCCAGCAGCAGGTCCAATGATGCCGCATCGCCACGACGACAAATAGCAAGAGCACGGGATTCACAATAAGGAGAGTCTTCAACAAGCCTGGCCCCATCGGCACGAAGCATAGGCAAGGGCTCCTGATGACATACCTCGCATTTCCTTTCAGTAGCCGAATTCTCAAAGTGCCGGGTAATACACTCAAGGTGGTAAGTGTAAGGTCCTGGCTGGCAGGACGTCTCGACAACAGTCTGGTCAACTGCCCGATCACTGAATTGCACCTAGGTGTTATCGTTTTTAGGGCAAAGAGGACAACACAAGCGGGTAGCACTGTTACTGCAACTCGTCGGGTTCATAATTCTGCCATTGAGAGACGTTGAATTATCATTTCAGGACCACTCCACGTCACATCCTGCCGAACTGACTCACGCCGCTGGCTTAAGACTGATAGTTCTGAAAAAAGTTCACAAAACAAGTTATCAAGGCCGGTTCAAACCTGACAAAAATATATGGTTCAGGAAAGGTCAGTGAAAGCCTGTGATCCTATAGTCAATTGTCGTTTGATGGTTAGTTGGGTGATGGGTATTTCTGATAAACACACCTCCCCCATCCACCTGAGGTAGTCATGCTTCCGTGTGGTGCTGCCAGAAATTTTCGAGAACTTATGAGTAAAACACTTTGTGACACTCCCTGTCCTATCGGGCCTGGCCTCGAGGCGAGGGTTTACGACGATTTTGCTAATGATATGTTTATCTTCCGACAAGCAGTCGTGAACATAACTGCAGTCATCAGCGCATTAATAAACGACACTATTTACTTACATAGACTGGCCGAAAGACTCATGAGCAAATGCTCACCGATGGCTTGACGGGTCATGACGTTTTTGACAAACCGCCAGGCTGGCTTGTTACAATTCGGCTTGCCAGCTGCTCTTGCAGACCTTCATCGGCCATTTCCATCGGCGACAACCCACAATAATCAGGGCAGTACGTCTGACCATACCTCCTGACGCAACGCTCATGAATGGGCCTGTCTCGAAAGAACTCAACACAATCACCGCTGAAGGCCGGGAAGCAAAGCCACAAGGGACATATTACTGTAAAGCAAGCACACGCGGTGATACAGCGGGCCTCGGCTCGTGGGTAGGCCGTGACGGGCGCTTTTATGGATGTGTCTGCGCCATGTTCCAGCAAGGCGTAGATCGCCGGTTCGTTTTTTTCCAGAATGGC
>JAQFVO010001099.1 GCA_027942505.1 Endozoicomonas sp.
GACGAACTGTGGCTCAACCCAGTGATCAACTATATGTTGTTCCGTGCCTACAGCATGGATATGGAAACGCAGGCTAATATGCAGCAGGCCCAGAGTTACCTGGCCATGTTTGCTAATGACCTGGGACTGAAGTGGAACACTGACCAGATGTTCCGGCGGCGGTTGCAGGGCAAGATTGAAAGCTAGTGTTTATTGTTCCTGCGTTTCTTGTTGTCGTGCTTAACCCAAAGGATTAATCCCAGCAGTGGCAGGCCAAATAACACGGTCAGTAGTAAGTATTGATCACCAATATTCATATTGTTTCCTCCAGTACGTGCCCTGCATAAATTAAACCAAGCGCAAGTGCTGATCCAAAAAACAAAAGCTCCGGGAAATGCACCACTTCATTAATAAGCGGCCCGACCATGCAACTGAACGCTTACCTTTCCCGCATACGCCCTTATGCCAAGGGTTGCCCGGATCAGGTCATTAAAAATTATCTGATCATCACCCTCCGGGATATTTGCCAACGGGCAAACCTGTGGCGTCATCATGACAAACTGTTTCTGGTGAAGGGGATTAAGGACTACACCCTGACAGCACCTGCTGGCACCGAGATTGCCACAGTGCAGAATATCCAGCAGAAGGACGGCACCCGACTGGAGAGCCGCGACCTGTTGCCTCCATACATATCCACCGGTACTCCCTACTACTACCGACACTTCGAAACAACGACACTGTCCGTTTCACCGATACCAGACCAGGGTGCGATGCACGACATTGAGCTGACATTGATGCCGGCCTTTGATGCCACCTCAGTGCCAGATGATCTAACCAATCTTACCCTTGAGTTTGCCTGCTGGGGTGTATTGGCCGATCTGCAAATGATGCCGGACGAACCCTGGACCAATCCACAGCTGTCAGAAGTGAACCGGCAAAAGTACGAACGGGAATTGAATAAAAAGCGCATTCGTGGACTGGTGGGTGTCAGTGGTGGCGAACAGTCGGTGACCCGCAGGAGATTTGTCTGATGCCATTGCCTACATCCATGGAGCTACCACCCATCCTGCGGGGCGATAGCTTTACTATTCCGGTCGCGTTTACCGATGCTAATGAACAGCCAGCTGACCTATCGGGATGGACATTAATTTTCACCCTGAAGTTCCACCGGATGCAGCCTGACAGTGAAGCAGTTTTGCAAAAGCGACAGATCGTTGCCGGTACTGAGGCGATAGTTATTATCACACCGACAGATACTAATGACCTGGTACCCTATCGCTACGAATACGATATCCAGCTTTCCACTCCGGACGGTACCGGTGTCAGAACCTTTATAATGGGCACCGTAACCCTCACCTCCGGCGTCACTCATTCCATTTCTTAGATTTCGCCACAGAGGCACGAAGACACAGAGGAAAAGAATAATGCTTTTCTCCGTGCCTCTGTGTCTCCGTGGCAAACCATCTTTACACCTCATAGGACAAGGATATGTCAGACCCGAAACTGGCGGATATCAAGGTATCCCTGATCGGTGAGGCCGATCTGATTGTTGCTCAGCGACAGGCGGTAGCCGACGACAAGACAGCCATTGAGCAGATGAAGGCTGATATTGAAAACATGCAGTCGGATGTGGACAACGACCAGCGTGATGTAGCGACCCGCCATACAGATATCGTCGTTAAACATGAAGATATAGAAGCAGATCGGTCAGAGGTATCCAGCAACCGACAAGATGTTGAAGACCGGCAAACCAATATTATCAGTCGCCAGAACGATGTGATCAGCCGACAGTCAGATATCACCACCAAACACGATACCGTGCTGAACACTGCCGCAACGGTGGCAGAAGATAAAGCAAAGGTGGCCAATGACAAAGTGAATGTCGGAAATTCAGTCACAGCATTCAACACTACCGTCACTAACGCCCTGCAAGCACTGACCGATGAAGGCGACCAGCAAAACACCAGAGTTATCGCCACCGGAGAAAGTCAGGAACAGCGGGTAATTGATGCTGGCGATAGCGAACGGGATGACGTTGTCCAGGAAGGCATTAACCAACGAAACCTGATCGGCGCCGAGAGCAGCAACCAACAGACGATTATCGCCGATAAAGGTACCGAACAATCTGGCCGTGTAAAAGCTGAAGGCGATGGTCAGGTACTGAGGGTACAGACAGAAGGCAACAACCAGATCAGTCGGGTCATTGCTGAAGGTGATACCCAAACCATCCGATCCACCACCGAGGCGAATCGTTCATCCAATGAAGCGAACCTCGCTCAAACCCATCGGGATTATGTTGAAGACTTTGCCGGTCGCTTTGGTGATGTGGATCAGGCAATTACCGACGCAACCTCTCATGCAGACCGTGCCAATACCGAGGCCAACCGCTCCCAGTCAGACGCTAATCGTTCAGCAAATAATAACGCCCTGGCAAAAAGCCATGCTGATCGGGCGGACGCTGCCGCCAATCGAGCGGATGAAATTGCCGGCCTGGAAACGGTAAGGGATGCCCTGATTGCCTTTGCATTACCAACACCGGATTTTCATCTACCACTGTCTTCTGATTTACAGATCCGTGAAGGTTTTGGCCCCGCAGATCAGCTGGATATTTCTCCGACCCGGGATGGCAGCCAGCTGATTAACCTGTCTACCCGTTCAGCGACGTTCCATCGCAATAGTATTAAATGGTATATCAATAAATCCGGTGTGCTCACCAAAGCCGAGATCAATGAACCTGCCTTTGAGCAGGAGGGCATTTTGATTGAAGGCAGCAGCACCAATATGATCTCTCGCAGCAATCATTTCTCATCCCTCTGGGTAAAATACCCCGATAACTCGACCACAGTGATGACAGACAATGCCAAAACCGGCCCCGATGGCATTGAGAACTCAGCTGCACAGCTGGATTTTGTTGGCAACAGTGCCTGGCTTCTGACGTACAATGTGAGCGGCATCGATCAGACAAAAGCCCACACCGCCTCTATCTGGATGAAAGGCAGTGCCGGCGGCGAACAGATCAAGATCGATTTTAAAAATCAGGCGTCAATAGGCCAGCACGGAGCAACTTTCAATCTCACCACACAGTGGCAGCGCTACCAGGTGAGTTCCGCTGATCCTGGTGACGGTAATCACAATATTCAGGGCTTTCAGGTCCGTAAAAACGACGGAGTACCCGGCACCATTTTTATTTATGGCGCCCAGCTGGAAGCAGTGCCATTTGCCACTTCCTATATTCCTACCGATGGCAGCGTTGCCAGCCGGGAACAGGATTATCTCAACATTCCCCGTGCAAACAATCTTGTGTACAGCTCCAGAACCCCCATGAGCTGGAGTATCGATTTCAACACCCTTGGGGAAATACCCGGTGCGACCAACTACCTGATTTTCTGTAACGGTTATAACCCGGATTACAGCGTGTCCGGCTGGGCGTTGGTCGTGTGGCCCCGTTCCAGTTCTTATGAAGGCATGCGGGTACGTCAGGGCATTGATCTGATTATGCCGGCGGTGACCGATACCCAAATGCATCGTCTGGTCAGTGCCGGCGAGGAACAACAACTGCGCATCTATCTGGATGGGCAGCAGGTCGGCTCAGGGAATCAGGCCAACCTGACCCGCATCTACAGCTCCAATAATGTATCTCTTGGCTATGCGGGGGATCAGTGCCTTTATGGTCATATCCGTGATTTCAAAATCTGGCACCGGGCCTTAACGCCTGAGCAGGTCAGCGTGCTGGGGTAGACCATGAAAATCGACATCACTTTCTTTGCTGGGGAAGTTCCCCGGCTGGATAGCCACTTGTTGGAGGACACGCAGGCCGAATCGGCTGTCGATTGTCGTTTAACTAATGGCAGCCTGCGGGCCTACCGTGTGCCGCAGGATGAACAGGTACTCACACAGACTCCGCAGTCCATTTATCTGTACCGAAACGAAGGTAACCGCTACTGGTTCAACTGGGCGGATGATGTGGATGTGATTAGTTCTCCGGTAGCTGACGATCCCAACAACCGGGTTTATTACACTGGCACCGTGAAAGGGGCAAGGTACACCGATAACAGCCTGGCTTTCAGTGGTGGCGGTGACTATCCGGTCAACGACCATCAGCTGGGAATGCCTGAGCCGGACGTTGCTCCTGTGGTTAGCCTCAGTGGTACACCTTTGGAGGATGTGCAGGAAGTGGACGCTGAAACCCGCTTCTACACTTACACCTGGGTAGACGAAAATGGTCGTGAAGGCCCACCGTCACTGCCCTCTGGCGAGATTGTGGTAAAGCCCGGTGAAACAGTAGACATTACGGTAGGCGCAGGTCCGGGTGCGGTGGATCTGAACATCACCCATTTCCGGATTTACACCAGCACCCAGGTTGGCGTGTACCAGCTCTGCACTCACATACGCGCTTCACAAGAAAGTGTTGGAACAAGAGCCACGGATACTCCGGTCGGTGTGACCAGTGTCGTGGATGAAACCCCAATGGATAAGCGGGGGGATATTCTGCAAACCATCGGCTGGGTAGCGCCACCCCATAACCTGAAAGGTTTGGTGGTTCTGCCTGGTGGCGTAGCCGTGGGATTCTCAGGCAAGGATCTGATGTTCAGTGAACCTTACCATTTATATGCCTGGCCGCTGGCCTACCGGCTGACCGTTGAGTATGAAATCCAGGCACTCACCGTTGCCGCCAACAGTGTCATCATTACCACCAGTGGCTACCCCTATGTGGCCTTTGGCACTGAGCCAAGCGCCATGACTCTTGAACGGCTTGATACCGCTCACGCCTGCATCAGCAAGCGCAGCATGGTGGATATGGATGATATGGCGTTGTATGCCTCCCCCGACGGACTGGTGCGGATCGCAGGCGGACAGGCTGATCTGATGACCCGCAACATCATTAACCCGGAAGACTGGCGGCAACGGTTCCAGCCAGACACCATTCACGCCTGTTTTCACGACAGTCGGTACTTTGGTTTTTACGGCAATTCGGTAAACGGCGGTGGGTTTATCTTCAGTCCCGTTGACGGAACTTTCACCGAGCTGGGCACTTATGCCGATGCCTGCTTTCGTGATCTGCTGGACGACAGCCTCTATCTGGCCGTCGGAAACACTATCAAGGCTTGGGATAAAGGCACAGAGCTACTGCCTTTCCGGTGGCGCAGCAAAGTATTCCAGGGTAAGCCCACCGCCTTTTCTTCTGCCCGGATCATGGCCGATAGCTACACCGACCTGGTGCTGCGGGTATTCCGTGATGAACAACAAATACTGGAACTGCCGGTCACTTCTGACCGGGGCTTCCGTTTACCCGCAGGCCGTGACAGCAAGTGGCAGTTTGAACTGGCGGGCACCGATACGGTGACTGCCGTGATCGTGGCCAGCTCGATGGCGGAGCTTTAAGGGAGCCAGTCGTCCTGCACCATCTGGCTGAAGGTCCACGGACAGGCACCGGGAAAGCTCTTTGCCGTTAATCGCTGATGGGGCTGGACATATCGGTTCATATCCTCGATGGCGAGCTTTTTGGCTTTCGGGTACGCCTCGGCCAGTTGTTCATCAATTTGCGGTTTGATATGGGGGTTTTTACTAACCAGTGTATCAATGGCCAGTCGGGTTCGACTGATCGTCCCAAGCCAGTCACGGCAGTTGTAGGGTTCAGGCATCACCGGATTCAGTACCCGCTGCTGATAGTCGTACTTGAGCAGGTGCAGGACCAGGGTGGTCAGTCGGTGTTCGAGCGTACCCAGCTCACTGCCCATGCTTTCGATTTCCCAGAACAGGTTCTCAATATCCAGTTGGTCGTACTGGCCGTTTCGGAATTTTTGTTTTTGCTGTTCGATCCACTGATAACGATCCGTTTCATAAAGATTGTTTTTGCTGTGTTGCATGGTCTGAATCCCTTTATTTGTTGCTCACTATTCTAGGATACCCATGGCTAAATTTCCTGCGCTGCCTGCCACGGTAGACCGCTACGTGCGTGAGTTTCTGAACCGGCTGGCCGGACGTTCCGGCAACGCCGGAGACAAAGCGGTGCTGCACAGTGAGCTAGCCGAACTGGGGCTGGCCAAAGAGATTGGTCAGCGGCTCAGTTTGCCTGCCAGTGCGGTGGGGTCCATTACTGACACCCTGGAACCTGCCGTGCCATCCGTTCCCGTAATCGAAGCCGACCGGCCTGACAGCCCGACTAACGCCAGCAGTCTTTCAGCGACCGGTATCTTTGGCGCCGTGATTCTGGAATGGGAAGCACCTGCCTACAACGGCCATAACCACACAGAAGTGTGGCGGGCTCAGGTAGATGACCGGGAACAGGCGTCACTGGTTCATGAATCCAATGGCAGTCGTTACACCGATGTCACCGGAAACACTACGCAGCATTATTACTGGGTGCGCCATGTAAAC
>JAQFVO010001101.1 GCA_027942505.1 Endozoicomonas sp.
TGTTCTTCGTGGTTCAAGGCTTTTATGCTTTTTGCGACCTTTGAGGCTGTCGTAAAAGGCCCTCGTGGGGCCATTTCTCACCGCACATCCTCAAGGATCTTGAAAAGAGCGTAGGGACGTGACCATCAAGAAACGACCACAGACTCCGCTGTCATCCTGTACATGGATTGTACAGGATCCACCCCACAGGGAGGTGAATGCCCGGCTAGATGGCTATCCCTGCCAGATGGGTTCCGTACAATCCCTGAATGACAGCGCAGTGATTGACCTTTTTGCGACCGCCGCCTTCAGGGTTAGCAGTGGATTTGTTGCCTTTGCCGACCGTTCCCTCTTTGAACTTACAAGACTTTCAACCATCAAATGGGGGGTAGTAGTCTGTCGTAAGGTATAACCGTGAATGTTGCACCCTTGCAGTCTGGTTACCTCTTGAGTTTGCCAGCGGATCATCAATTATCTTGTGCCGAGTCTCTTCCCCACGTGACATTTACTGCCGGACAAAGCGCTGCTGGTTTGCCCGGCAAAACGATCGACCAGCGCTTGTGTGTGGTGGATCCTTGCGCTGAGTCTGACGAGTCCGACACTGAGTATTTTGATGCTCAGGAGTTTGCTGTCAGCGACAGCTCCGATGATGAGTATTTCGATGCACCTGACTGGTCTGAACAGCAGCAGACGCGAGAGCCACAACAGAGCGATGGTGACGGTCCGTGGCAGGTAGTAAGGCGGCGCAGGTCAGGACGTAAACGACAACAGTCCTCAGCTGTCGCGCCCGGTGAAGCACAGGGAAAAAGCGGTGCCCGGGCTAAGAGTACAGCAGCAGGCCAATGGCCTGAAAACTGTTCACCGATACCCCGGCAAAAACTGCGCCTGCATATGTCCGGCACACTCAGTCAATACTGGGCATTGAGCGTCAAGAGTTTCGAACGACTCGGTGCAGTGGATTGGGTATCCTTTGACGCCTGTCAGATGAAACATCGATTCTGCCTGCAAGCCAATGTCACCAAAGATGATTTTCAGCGTTTTCATCGCATGATGACCAAGGGGCCGCACGCCATCTGGGGAGTCGACGATGTTGTTTTTCTGGTCGAGCCGTTCAAAGTGATGCTGTGCGAGTGTGAGGTGTCGGTGGATACCGTTTTTCTGTCGCTGGTGTTTGATCGCGTATTGCCCGGGTTTTTGATCATGCTTGGCGACCGCTTCGTGTACAGCCTGATCGGGGCAAACAGTAAACACACTAATTTGTTCAGGGAAATCATAGAACTGCTTATCCAGATGTGTCAGGAGGACGCGGGCTGGCTGAACAGACTGGGTTGGCAGAAACTCTCCTTGCGCGGTCGATGCAATCTGTTTTCGTCCGTGGCCTTTTTGTTCAAACATAGTAACGAGCAAGACTTGATTCGCAATTTGCACCAGCAAGTCAGTGGGTCGTGGTTGGAAAAGCAGTACTACGCCACGGTGCAAAGAATATCTGGTAACACCGTGCACAGGGATCCGAAGGGTGACCTGCTTGATCTCAGGGCAAACGTTCGTGCTGTTTTTTCATGGCTGGAAACGCAGATTTTTTCTGTTGGCAAGCCACAAGATCAGCCAGCGCTGATTGTCCGTTACGCCGATATTTGTGACGCGTTGCTGGTGGCTATCGACAGCCTTGCATTGCCATCAGACGCTTTGCTGTTCAGCCTGTGGCGGGCCGTTGCCCAGTGGACGGTTCGCTTTCGCATGCAGCTGGCTCGCTACCTTGGGTTTGACAGGACCATCTCTTTGCTCGATAAGCTGCTGAAAAATATTGACCGCTGGCCTGATCTGGTTCCTCTGGCCTTTGAATTGCGCATGTCCTTGCTGGGATCCGTGTTAACGAAGTGTGAGGAACTGATGCTCAGGCGCAACGCTGTCCTGTCTCCCCAAGCCTGGCATAAGTACGAAAAGAAGCTGGAGTTACTATTGGCGGAGTGTAATCGATTTATGGCTGACTACCGGCCCCCGTTCGCTAATGATGATGACTCGATTTGTGCTGGGCTCAAGGAGAGTGCACGGCTGAAACTGAAGCTCAAAGAGTCAGTATTCTACCGACTGGACTGTGAAATTTGTCGATCGACCCGGCAACGGATTCAGGTAAATCTGCAGGAGTACCGCAGAGCCTTCGAGGACGGGTGGGCCTTGAACCAGAGTTATCGGGAAGTTGGTATTATTGAGCTGGCCAAGTGGTATTTTTTGGCTGGGGAGTACGATGCGGGCATCAGTACCCTGACGAATGCCTGTTTCAAAGATGTCAAACTAAGTGCGAAAAAGGCCGAGCTTCTTGCTCACCACGGCGTGTACCCTGCCGCCGTTGCCGAGCTTCACCATATCAAGGCACTGATGAGCGAATCGGGTGAGACTGACCAGCGCAAACGAGATCAAGTCGATAACCGCATTGCCATGACTCAGTTGCTGTGGTACCTGGCCGGAGATGGAACTGACCATTTGCACGAGGCTTACCGACTGTCCGTTGACCTGCTCGGGCGCTGTGATGTTAGCGACCGGGAGGATTTTGAGGGGGTGCTGGGTCGCATCGTCAATGCCATGAAAAACAGTGGCCTGAGATTTGAGGACTTC
>JAQFVO010001270.1 GCA_027942505.1 Endozoicomonas sp.
ATGACCTGCGACAGGTTCGGGGCAAAGATTCCGTATTAAATGGAGCGATCAGTACCGACTATATCTGGTTGTGCAAGAGTAACATCCAAACAGGTCATTCGGCCAAAGTTACTGACACCATTGTTTAAAAAAGCACTAAATTAGTACTCTCTGGGATTTGTGCGCAAGAGGGAGTCGACTGCGAGGTGGATTCCCGCCTTCGTGACTGGTATTTTCTACCATTGTGCCTCTCTCTGTGCTCTACGACTCCTTAACGTCTGCCCTGAGCAGACTGACTTATTAATAAGAATTTGTTGTCGTTTATTTATCAAAGTATTAGATGTCGTTAGGGTACCAGTCTCAAAACTGGCTTTTGCGTCCGCTGCGGTTACTCTGTGCCAACGCAGATGTAAGCACTGACAAATAAGATAACATAAGTAGATTTTTCTTATTTATTGACAAAAACATTAAAGAAATCTGCAAAGATACTCTCAACCAGAATTCCATCATGATTACTAATCTGACCGATAAACTATTGCTGTAAATCAATCGGCCCAAAATAAAACTCCCGTACACTCCTCCCGTTTCTTTCTACCGCTTCCATATCGAGCACTGCCTATGACAACGAAGCGGTATTTTTGTCGTTTTGAGCAGTACATAGAGGCTGTCAGGGGGATTTGAGTATGATTTGGCTACAGCTGGCCATCGTGATTCTGTGCATAATGGTGGGCGCACGAATCGGGGGTATTGGTCTTGGTTTAATGGGAGGCATCGGTCTGGCCGTTCTTGCCTTTTTGTTTGATGTCCAACCCACATCACCACCTATTGATGTCATGCTGATGATCCTGGCTGTGGTTTCTGCCGCAGCCTGTATGCAGGCAGCAGGCGGTATGGACTACCTGGTACAGGTTGCAGAGCGGATCCTGAGAAAAAATCCCAAACGCATCACCTTTATCGCGCCAGCGGTCACCTACTTCTTCACTATGTTTGCCGGCACCGGCCACGTAGCCTACTCTGTACTGCCGGTTATTGCCGAAGTTGCCCGCCGCACCGGAGTGCGTCCTGAGCGCCCGCTATCCATGGCGGTTATTGCCTCCCAGGTGGGTATTGTGGCCAGCCCTATTGCCGCAGCAACCGTGGCTATGCTGACCATTCTGTCTACCCGGTATGAAATTACCCTCGGACAAATTCTTGGCATCACTATTCCAGCGACCATGGTTGGCCTGTTTCTGGCCGCCCTGGTAACCAACATGCTGGGCAAAGAACTCAAAGATGACCCGGAATTCCAGCGTCGTATGCAGGACCCTGAGTTCCGCAAAAAGATGGATGAGACCGCCTCTGTTTCAGTGAGCGAACTAAAGCCCGGTGCAAAAATCTCTGTGCTGCTGTTCCTGCTTGGCGCACTCATGGTCGTTCTGATGGGCGCGGTGCCGAGCCTGCGGCCGCAATTTGATGGCGCAGCCATGTCCATGGCCCACACCATTGAAATCATTATGCTGGGTGTGGCGGCATTGATTGTCTGGCTGGCCAAGGCCGATGTGTCCATAGCAAGCCGTGGTGATGTATTTCTGGCCGGTATGCGGGCCATTATCGCCATCTTTGGTATTGCCTGGCTGGGTGACAGCTTCTTTGGTGCCCACGACGCTCTGCTTAAAGGCAGCATCTCTGAACTGGTGCAGTCTGCTCCATGGGCCTTTGCCATTGCCCTGTTTATCCTGTCAGTAATGGTGAACAGTCAGGGAGCCACCACCTCTACCCTGATGCCTCTGGGTGTTGCCCTTGGCCTGCCGGCGGCATCACTGGTGGCCATGTTCCCGGCAGTTAATGGCTACTTCTTTGTACCTAACTACGGCCCAATCATCGCGGCAATTGACTTTGACAGCACAGGCACCACCCGCATTGGCAAGTATGTGTTTAACCACAGCTTCATGCTGCCGGGCCTGATGTCCATCGTCTTCTCGGTTGTCGCTGGTTTTGTGTTCAGCAGCATCTTGCTCTGATTTGGGTAGACATTAAACGCCTCACTGATTTCGGGGCCGCTTCTTTTTGCCACGCAGGCACTGAGGAAAAGATTTTTCTTTTCTCAGTGCCTGCGTGGCAACTCTTTTATCTGCTGGATAACATCGAAAAATCTACACAAGTGTCCACTCGGCAAGGAGTGTCACGGTAGTTATTTTGTGCAGGTATAAACAAAGGCGGGAGGAAAATTCATTAACACGAAATCAGTCTTCACATCATCGAAGTAACGCTGGACTATTTTCTTGTCAGCAAGAGAGTATTGATACTGTATAAAGTGCCCACCGTCTTTCAGGTTTCTCTTGCAGCTCTGCAGTATGCGCATTTTCACCCGCGTTGGCATATTGTACAGAGGCAGCGATGAGATGATGCAGTCGGCCAGCGGGGCATCGTACCCCTGAAGGTGTTGCGACAGGTCCTGGGCGCTGCCCTGAACGATTCTGGCTTGCGTACCACAGAACTCACCACTGAGCTGTTCTGAGAACGCCGAGTTCAGCTCTATGCAGACCAGACGACACTTCTTGGACATTTTCGAGAACATCAACCGTGTCATGACGCCCGTGCCCGGCCCCAGCTCAACCAGCAGCGACGCTGACTTGAAATCAATCTGCCCACACATCGCCGAAACAAGGAATCGGGAGCTTGGAATGATCGAGCCAATTTCACGGAACTTACTGACTGATTGCACAAAAAAGGGATAGGACATGCTGAAATTAAGAAAAACAAGTAATGGAAAAATATAGCCACGGTGCAGGATATTTCCCGTTATG
>JAQFVO010001162.1 GCA_027942505.1 Endozoicomonas sp.
TTATCCGAAATTTATGTGGAAAAGATTGTGGATAAACAGTTAGGAGATAAAGGCAGCCTTTCAGACAGGCGGGGTGAGAATGATTGGTTAACTATTGACCAGTTCTGCAAAACCACTCCAGCCGTAACATGGTGTCCGGCCGGAAAAACGTGATAGCTGGGCGCTCCCTCTGTTATCGACAATCGCCGTTAAGTGTCGCCTACCGAGAGTGCTTAGGAATTGTCCTTAATCGTGAGCCTCGGGTGTTGGCGTTTTATCACGCTCAAACGCCAACAACTGATCAATGCGATCCCTGGCATGGTCTGCGTCTTCAAGCTCACGATCGATCGGGGTCTGGTAGATTTTTTTAGCGCGTTCACTATCCGCAGGAACATCACCGAAAAAAGTACGGAGATTGGTCGGATTATAGACATCGCCCCAACCAATATAACTCCAGGTAGAGTCCGGGTAATCTTTTACCAGGGCAGCAAAGGTAGCATCGCCCTCCTCATGGGCCCGGGCGCGGAATTGCAACAAAGCCAAGGCCTTGCGGTAAGACTTGTGTATGTCTGGGTCTGACTCCGGGAAATACTCAAGAAACTCCCGAAAGAAGGTAATGCCTTTTTCAACTAAAGAGGGCTCAGCGAGTGTGGCATTTAACAAATGAATATCCAGATCGGAACTCCAGGAGTGAAGGATAAAATTCATCCTGAGACCAATGGTTTCCAGAGATGAATGGTCCCGGTAAAGGTTCTTGATCATCTCCCAGGCATCAAGCCAGGTTTCACAGGCCATCACCAGGGCGTTACTATCCTCACCGGTTTTTGCTGTGCTGTCAGGCAGTAGCTTAAAACCCCGATTAATCAGCCGTTTCAGCTGGGTCTCTGCATCTGTCAGTGGTGGCACCCGAAACCTTCCCATGCCTTTTCCTGAAGCCAATCCTACCGCTGCACTTCGGCCTGAAAACCGTTCTTCCACGGGCAGGCAAATGCTGGCGACTTGCAGGAAATATTCATCGGGTCCTGGTCCTGTCCATGTCAGGTGATGACTGATAATGAAGCGTGGATCATCGGCATAGAAGATGCGTCGCGCAGTGATCAGTATGTCTAAATACCGCTCCATTTCATCTACGGCTTCGGGCATCCACTCAAGTAACGATTCGGAAAAAGTTGCACGCATCTCATGAGCCATATCTTCTGTAACCGTACCAATGTTCCAACAGGTAGTAACTATGGTTAACATGTTCTCTAAGTAATCGCTCCCATGATCAGTCGCATCCAGCAAGGTGCCGGCAAATTCAGTTAGCGTTTCAGACATTCCGCGCAGGCCGAACGGTAAGTCCGTGAAAGTTAACGATGCGGAAGCTTGCTCTTTTTTGGCCTGCAGCTGCTTTTTCTCCCATCACTTCAGAAACACACC
>JAQFVO010001192.1 GCA_027942505.1 Endozoicomonas sp.
CTGGCCAGTGCCGGTGAAACCGAGGCCATTGAGATTTTGGTGCGGGAAAATCCCGGTGTGGATGTCGACGTTACCGATGAAAATAACGATACACCGTTGCATATTGCTGCCCGTAAAGGGCACTGTGAAGCCCTGAGGATACTGTCCCGGCTGGGAGCAGACATTGACAGTTACAAACTTTTCAATGACAAAACTCCGTTGCACTGCGCCATCGAAGGTGGGCAGCTCGGCGCCGCGGAAACGTTGCTGGAACTGGGTGCCACGGTCGACTCCTTCGACTATATGCGAGTCACCCCGCTGGGCTACGCCTGCGAGTACGGGCACACAGAAATCGCCAGACGACTGCTCGTGGCCAATGCCAATGTCCATCACAGTGACCTGGAAGGCTTGCAGGCTTTGCACAAGGCAGCCAGTCACGACCTTCCGGAGTTGATTGCCCTGCTGTTGGGGTATGGTGCAGATCCGAATGTACTGGCTGATGCGCGCCATCGAACCCCCCTGCACCAGGCTGCCTCCCACGGGAATGCGCTGGCGGTACGGGTACTGCTGGCTGGCAACGCCAACCCTGATGGCCTGCGCAATGGCGCCGATAGGCATCAACAGCTGGCTGAGGTAAATTATTGCACGCCCATCTGTTTTGCCATTATCAGCGGTCATACCAGCACGGTAGCCGCGCTGCTTGAGTACGGTGCTGATCCGTGCCTGATCATGCATTTCGGGCGGGGGATACAGGAGGTGCTGATGGAAATTCTGCGTCAGCTTCTGGAGGTGAGATACCCGGTGCCCGGAAACAACTCCCCGCCCGTCGACCCCTCTGAGATCATGAGGGATCTGGCAGCCAGGCCCGAGTGGCATGCTGATAACACTCGTCTCATTGAGGTTCATGAGTGGCTGATTGACAGGTTTTATGCCGAGGCAATGGATCAGGCGGACAGCATAGAAAACCTTGATCGCATTGCCGGCATTGAGGAACTGAGCGCCCCGTTGCAAACATTGTTTGGCCCGTTTTTGGGTAACCACGGGCTGGTCTGCGAAGCCATGAGCCCACTGCGTTACAGTGTATTAACGGAAAAAAGCGATATCATCACTCTTTTGGTAAACAGCAAAAGGTATTCACCGGAAGATATTAATGACAAAAGAGCTTCGGCTGAGGCGTATAACCTGGAGCAGAGTCTCGAAGCATTAAGCAATATTCAGGCCCCGGGTCATTGGGCTACTGAAGAATCCTCCGGCACTCAGGCAGGTAGTTTGTAAGACAAAGCAGAACATCCATAAAATCTGGATTAAAAAAATGGGTGTCCTTTTTTCTATGTACTTTATTCTCTGTAAAATAGGAATATCAGTAGGTCAGCAAGTCAGGTTTGTGCTTTTTGAATGATCGTTTGTCTGGTTCTGTCGCCCTGCCGGAGGACCTGCCTCGATCTCAATTGCAGTCGTGCCTCCGTGGCAGGCTCTCTATTTGCTGAATAACTTCGAAATGCGGGATTTTTTAAAGGACAAATCCTTAATGTCTACTGCATAGAGGTTGCGCTGGGCAATAACAGGGTTTCCAGTTTCCTCAGGACTTGGATAGCCCCATCATGATCGTCTTCTTCACACTCAGAGACGTATTCCAGGGCTTTTTCCTGCAACTGGTCATCCGTAAATACGGTCATCACTTCCATAACCCGTCGGGCCAGGGCAGGCCTGGATGACTTGTCCTGATAGTCGGCAGAGTATGTCAACAGTTCGAGAAAATCCAACAGGTGATACTCATTCTCAACATCGAGATCCAGATCCGGTATTTCCATGGCGGAGGAGGCCGTTTCCCGCCAAAAATCAAACGCCAGCCCGATTTCCTGAAAAGGATTGACAGCCTCCAGCTCCCTGGGAAAGTAGAACTCCATGCCGGCCGCTGCAACAGATCGAGCCTGATCAACTGACGCGGTGGACAGCCCGCTACCTTCCAGGCCGATAGTACGTTTTTCTCCGGTTGCTTTGCAGCCCAGAGAGGTAATCCAGTCAGGCAGACAATTCAGGCGGTTGCAGTTTTCAAGGGAGATGCTACCTCCAACAAAAAAAGTACCGGACAGGTTTGTCAGGTTATAGCAAGACTTCAGTTTAAGATCGCCATGCACAGTAATTTTACCGCTCAGGTTTTTCAGGATCTTACAGCGCTTGAGGTTAAGTTTGTTTTTAACATTAACTGTTCCGGAAATGTCCTCCAGATGATTACAGTGCGTCATGCCAATCCGGGCACCGACGTAGATGCTACCAGACACATCCTCCAGCCCCTTGGCTTCGTGGCAATCGAAGCTGCCATCTGCGCAGATGGACCCGGTCAAACTCTTCAGGTGAGGACAGTCTTGAATATGCAAGCTGTCCCCCAGCAGAAGGTTTGCGGACAGCTCCTGAAAATTGGGGCAACTTCTTATAACAAAAGATCCCGCAATGGAAATATTTCCTGACAGAGTTTTCAGATCAGGGCATCCACAAATGAAAACTGAGTCATCCACTTCATAAATAACATCCTCACCAAGCCCATCGCCAAGGATCAACGCCTTGAGCTGATTTGCGCTGACTTGTTGAGACTGCATGTCAGAGTGACTCCATACGTGTTGAGAATGCATAACAGAGCGACTCCATAGTGGCTTTGTTGCCACACTCACGTGATTATTGAGAGTGTTTACTCTTTCACAGTCGTCTTTTTTCGCGGGAGCTGCAGACGGATAAGAATAACCAGTTGCGGCTTGGGTATTGAGACGGGTTTCCATTGTCTGTAGAACCTGTTTTGTTGATCACGGTATATCTGGACAACAGGTTAGTGGCTAAAGTTCAATTGATCGCATGCAACAAGCATGCTAACAATTCAGTAATGAACCACAAGTCTCACAGGTTGACGGCCAAATCCGCCGTCGTATACCCGGTTATGGAAAAGAGGGCAGCAGGCCAACCAGAACCGGGAATCGATTGCGAGCAAAACCAAACCTGACGGCAGATTGATCACAAAAGGCTGGACTTTGTGAACTGCGTTTAACTCACTCCATCATTCGCAGTTCCAGAGTCTTTAAGGCAGAGGTGGCTTGTCAATGACCAACGATTCGGTGGATCTGGACAATGGTAGAGTTTCCAGCTGATTTAGAGCACGCATCTTCCCCTTACCACCAAGGCCAGCCAAGGCTACGCAGCTCAGGGCTTCAGCCCGCAACTGATCATCCCTAAGCAGAGCCAACAACCCCATAACTCGTCGGGCCAGGACAGGCCTGGACAGTTCGTTGTTGTAGTCGTCAGTATTTGTCAACTGTCTGAGAAAAGCCAATAGCGGTTTCTCATCCTCCCATTTGAGATCCAGATTTGGTATTTCAGTACTGGAAGAGGCCTGTTCCCGCCAAAAGGCAAAAGCCTGCCTGGTTTCCTGAAAATGATCGACCATCATCTCTGACGCTTCGGCATAAGGGAACGTCATTCCGGGTGCAGCCGTCGAGCAAATCTGATCAACTAACGCCGGGGACAGCCTGGTTAATTCCAGATCGATAGTACGAATTTTTCCTCTGGATGTGCAGCCCAGAGAGGTAATCCAGTCAGGCAAATAACTAAGGCTGGAGCATTGGTCAAGAAAGATGTTGCCTCCCACAGAAA
>JAQFVO010001212.1 GCA_027942505.1 Endozoicomonas sp.
TTGCACCATCAAGGCATGTCTGTTCAAACCCTGAACTCCTCTTGTCCTCCCTCTTTTAACCAGTCGGCGGCAGACCAGAATAATGCTGATTCAGTTCATCCATTGACAGGATTTCGTATTACATCTCTAACGCAACCCGTTTCTATCGGTCTTCATAAATCAGATATTCCTACTATTCCAGCGCCAGATATGGGCGACTATGTACCGAAGAATTCTGTTGAATCCGTTGATGATGCGTCACTCATAATATCGAGCAGTTATCACTGTGCTCAGTCATCCTTGTCAGGAAACGAACCTGGTATAAGAGATCCAACACCAGTGAACCGATTAAGTTCGGACCATCACTTAACCAATCTTCCTACCGAACTTGCTAACCCACAAGATTCTCGACCAGATGTTGTAGCTAACCCGCCAAACCTCCAACAAGCCACAAGTGGCAGCCCAGCGAACTCAACAAAAATCGTTGCCGATAAATCTTCACAAGCTGAACGCCAAAGGGAGCGCTACAGAAATGATCCCGTTTTCGCACAGCACCAAAGGGAGTATCAAAGGGAGTATCAAAGGGAGCGTCGTAAAAATCCTGCTTACATAGAGCGCGATAGGTCGTGCCGAAAGGAGCGTCGTAAAGATCCTGATTACTTAGAGCGCGAAAGGAAGCGCCAAAGGGAGCGCCAAAGGGCACGCTACAAGAATGATCCCGTTTTCGCAGAGCGTCAAAGAGAGTATCAAAGGGAGTATCAAAGGGAGCGTCGTAAAAATCCTGCTTACATAGAGCGCGCAAGGGCGTGCCGAATGGAGCGTCGTAAAGATCCTGATTACATAGAGCACGAAAGGAAGCGCCAAAGGGAGGCCTATCGTAATAATCCCACCTTTGCACAGCGCCAAAAGACGCGACAAAATGAGCGCTACAAGAGCGATCCTGTATTTGCAGAGCGCAAAAGGAAAATCGAAAGGGAGCGTCATCGTAACAATCCCAGTTCGGCACAGCGCAAAAGAGAGCGCTACAAGAATGATCCCATTTACGCAGAGAGTCTAAGAACTTACAATCGAGTGTACACTAGAATGATAAAAAAAGTTGGCAAGGAAAAAGCATCAAAGCTGGCTATCACCGCAAGGAAGGAATACCTCCAATCAGTCATCTGTCCGGGGGATTCAGGTAATTTACCAAAGAACTCCACCTCAGCTG
>JAQFVO010001283.1 GCA_027942505.1 Endozoicomonas sp.
GCGGCAACAGCCAAATTTGATCTCTCCCTGATCATTGACGACAGTGGCGATCAATATACTGCCATGCTGGAATACCCCGTGGCCCTGTTTCGTGCCACCACCATTGAGCGCCTCTGGCACCACTATGCGCGGGTGTTGGAACAGGTGGTAGTGCAACCCGACAGCCAGTTGCGAGACATCAGTCTGCTCACTCCCAACGAGTACCAGCAAATAGTCGTGGACTGGAACCAGACCGATACCGACATACCGGCCGAACAACAAAACCTGCTGCTGCACCAGCTGTTTGAACAACAGGCGCAACAGTCGCCAGATGCCATCTGCCTGATCTTCGAAGACCAACAACTGACCAACCAGGAAGTCAACAGCAGGGCCAACCAGCTGGCGCTGACCATTCAGGAACAGATAAAGGAGCGCGGTGATGGCACCATCCCACCGGAAACCTGTGTGGTGGTCTGCTGCGAACCGGGGCCGGAAATCAATATTGCTGCTCTGGCAGTCCTCAAGGCCGGTTGTGTCTACGTGCCGGTGAACCATGATGAAGCGCCGGAGCGTATCACTTTCATCCTCGAGGATACCCAGGCCTCAGTGCTACTCACTACATCCGGGTTAAAACCACTTTTTCAGAATTGGGATCAAGGGCAGGGCAAGCAAAAAGCCTCATCGGTCCAGAGCCATATTACCCTTCTGCTGGACCAGTATTTGTGGTCTGACAGAGCTATTGAATTGCCGCCCTGTGCCAACGATGCACTCGCATATGTTATTTACACTTCAGGCACCACCGGCACTCCAAAAGGGGTGATGCTGGAACATAGTGCCATTGTCGCCCGAATAATCGACACCCTGGCACGGTTTCCAGTCAATCACCAGGATGTCTTTCTGCAAAGGACTGCCTACGGTTTTGACGTGTCGGTGTTTGAGATTTTCTGGGGTATGGCCTCCAGCGGCGCCATGGTTATTGCCAGCAAAGAGGCTCGCCGGGATCCGATGTGCCTCCTGCAACTCTTGTCCCGCTGGCAAGTCACCATCAGCTGGTTTGTACCTTCCGCCCTGGAAGTCCTGTGTCAGGAGTTGAAGCTCAAGAACCGGAAACTACCCTCGTCATTGCGATTGCTGCTCTGCATCGGAGAGCCGCTGCCGATGAGTCTGGCCAACCGTGTCAGTAAACTTGGAGCTACACAGTTATGCCTCGTCAACGCCTATGGGCCGGCCGAAGCTGCTGTTTATGCCTCTGAATACCGATACGTTGACCAGATAACGCAATACGCTACTGTCCCTATTGGTGGCCCGTTGGCCAATACCCGGCTTTACGTACTGGATCGCAGTGACCAGCCACTGCCCGTCGGAGTTCCGGGTGAGCTGTATATCGGAGGAATCGGGCTGGCCAGAGGGTATCTGCACCGGGCAGACCTGACCAGGGCAACCTTTGTAGATAATCCGTTTTGCTCACCAGAAGATCGTCTGCGTGGCTACGACCGGCTCTACCGCACAGGGGATCAGGTGCAATGGCTGGGCAATGGCGAGCTAGTCTACGTCGGGCGCAAAGACCAGCAGGTAAAAATCCATGGTTTCAGGATTGAACCCGCTGAAAGAACGCTGCCTTGAAAGTATCGAAGGCATCCGTCAAGCTGTCGTATTGCCGCGCTCCAGGGAAACAGCCGTCGATGGCCATTACGACTACCTGGTCGCCTGGTATCTTGCTGAACAGCCGCTGGAGGCAACCATCCTGCGGGAGCAGCTCAGTTACAAGCTGCCTGCTTATATGGTGCCTGCGGCCTATGTGCCGGTGGACCACTTCCCGGTAACCGCCAATGGCAAACTTGATAGCCGGGCCTTGCCAGAGCCGGAATCGCAAAGTACTGACGACTACGTTGCCCCCACCAACGCCACGGAAGCCCGACTGTGCCAGTTATGGCAATCCCTGCTTGAGGTTGAGCAGGTAGGCATTCACGATAATTTCTTCCAGCTTGGTGGTGACTCACTACTGGCCATACGGGCAGGTCAACAGATCAGTAAAAGTCTGTCAGTTGATGCCCCGGTGGCCGTGCTGTTCCAACACCCGACAGTGGCAGCACTGGCGCCACAGCTGACCCGGCAGATGTCACTGATTCCAGTCCGGGGACTGGACCATGGACCGATGTCATTTGCCCAGCAACGGCTCTGGTTTATTGAACAATTCGAGCGGGGGACGTCGGCCTACCATATTCCTCTGCTGCTGCGGTTGGTCAGCGAAACGGATAGTGAACAGTTGATCAGGGCATTAGAGCTGCTTACCGTTCGCCATCCGGTCTTGCGTACCCGTTTTTTCATGAACGACGATGAACTTATAATGCAGCAAGTAGGAAAGGTCAGGTTAATTGTTGATCGTCGTGAAGTAGCACCAGGCGAACTGGATAATGCCCTGGCCGGAGTCATCAACAGCCCCTTTAACCTGGGTCAAACCGGTCCATTGCGGGTCGTCCTGTTTGACACCGGCGACTTCCAGGTGCTGCTGCTACTGTTCCACCACATCGCTGTTGACGGCTGGTCTATGGACATCCTGTGCTGGGAACTGGCCACGCTTTACCAGGCCGGCGTGAGCGATAAAGCCACCATGGAATCCACCCTGCCGCCTCTGACCATT
>JAQFVO010000039.1 GCA_027942505.1 Endozoicomonas sp.
CTTAAGAGATCGGTACGCTGAACTGAAAGGCTTGGTTGATAGCAACCCAGCGTCAGCTAAATCATTTCACTTGCCTCAGGTGGATGACCTCTTGTCACCACAAATTGGCAAGGTTTATAGCAAGATTATCGTCAAAATGGCGGAAAAAGAGGCCAGGGAGCTGCCGTGCCACGATAAAGCGGGATTGCAGCGATTGCTAGATCATCTGCTGGCAATGACTGAGCACAGTGGTGGCGCTGTTGCCTCGCAGGGTTTGTCATGCCTGGCGGTGCGCCCTGATCAACAGGAAGAACATAATTTCCTGCAATACAGCACGCCACAGAAAGCACCTGCTCCATCGGACGACAGTGATGACCTGAGCAAGATACGACATCAGTGGTATAACCTCAGGAGTGATTATGCAAGAGCCATTATCTCAGAGGTCCTCTCTCCGCTGCTGGAGATATTCAATCCCTTTGAATTGAATCACGATGTGCTGAAAAAAGTATTTGGTGCCAGTGATGCTTATATTGCGTCGCTGATGCCCATGCCACCGGTATCGCTATGTGATGGAGTAGTCCCTGGCAGGACGGTAACCGATAGCAGTCGCCACATTGACTCAGTGCCCGTTTTGCGCAACCGCAAGAACCCCGATCATTGCCCGTTACCAGTGGTTTCCCCAACCGTGGGGAAAACGAAAGCTTCTGACAAGCACATGAAGAATCAATGACAGACGCTGTTTTGCCCGATTCGATCTTGACAACAGAGGCGCACCCATCGACTATACTGTATAAATAAACAGTATTCGAGTGCGCCCGGCATGAAGCCTATTCAAATTTTTCCCCTGCCTGATGCGGCCATCGTGCCGTTTTACCCAAGCCCTGCTGCCTGCGGCTTCACCAGCCCGGCGGCAGATTACCTGCAAGATACTCTGTCGCTGGATCAACTGTTGATCCGCCACCCGGCGGCCACCTTTTTTGCCCGTGCCCAGGGGCGCTCCATGGAAGGAGCGGGCATTTTCGATGGCGATATTCTGATTATTGATCGCGCCCTCAACCCCGGCGATGGTGACGTGAT
>JAQFVO010000155.1 GCA_027942505.1 Endozoicomonas sp.
AAGCCATACCGCATGATCTACATGGAAGACCCATTCGGTAACATCCTGGAGATATACAGCCACAGTTATGAGCTGACTTATTCAGCCGGTGCCTATAGCTGATTGGAGGGGAAACAATTCCCTGCTCTGAGGATAGAACAGGGAATGTCTGGTCAAAGTCACACGTCTGCTGACAAATCAAACCAATGCCAGTGTAGATATGCACTCCCACGGAGGATCATGTGCATGAGTCAACATGGATTTTAGAAGGTGTAATTCATGCTGATTGAGACGTTGCGGCCAGGTTCAGCGTAACGGTCCAGTCCGGTGTTGGTCGCGGCCAGGCCATCAACATCAATCAGATTCCAGTATTTCTTGTCGGTGATATTAAACAGACCCGCACGCAGGGTCAGATCCTTGCTGACGTTATAGTAGGCAGTCATATCAACAGTGCCATAGCCTGCCGGGTTGAACTGGTTGTCTTCTTTAATACCTTCGACCTTTGAGTCGCTCTGTCCCTTAACCAGTGTCCAGGCCACTTCACCACCCCAGATTTCCGATGGTGCGTCATAGCCAAGGCCGATAACCGCAGTTAATGGCGCAACGGAATTCAGTGGCTCATTGGTCTCTTTGTTCTCACCTTCAGCCCAGGCCAGAGAACCTCGCAGAGTCGTGCCTTCCGGTGCGTTCAACGCCTCATCAAGCCAGAGATCGCCACGCAGCTCGATACCCTTGATATCCACCTTGCCAACGTTCATGTTCTGAACAATATCATAACCAGTGTCAGGATTGGTTCCGACAATTTCCTGATTGATAAAGTTCTTGTATTTGTTGATAAAACCAGTGACTTCAAAGCTGCCAATCGGGTAGTTGCCACGCAGACCCGCTTCAAATGAATTGCTCTCTTCCGGCTCCAGATCAGGATTGGCTTTAATTTCTGCACCCTCTTTAATGGTTCCATAGTACATATCCATGTAATCAGGTGCCTTGAAGCCCTGACTGAACTGTGCAAAAGCAGAGAGTGTATCGGTCATTTTATAAACTGTACCAATACGGCCGGTGACCTTACTGCCGTCACTGTCTTCGGCTGGTGTTTTCTCGTCCGGGGCTGTGCTGTCGAACATGGTGCCATCCGGGCTGAAGGAAAACTGGTCGTAACGAATACCGGCTGTGATATTCAGTCGATCAGTCAGCTGCACGTCATCCTGAAGGAAAAGACCGAATTTTCTGACGGTTGTTTCCGGAATGTAACGCTTGTCTATTGGCGCCTCTCCTTCTGTTGGGCGATATTCCCAGCTGTCGTTGTCCACTTGGCTGTAGCTGGCGTTCAGGCCATAAACAAGATTGTGCTCAAGGGCAGCCAGTTCCAGTGACTTGTTGAACTGAGCACCCAGCTGAATACCTTTCTCATCATAGCTGTAAGCTTTTTCCCGATAACGGCCAGTATCTTTTGGCTGATGAGTCACCATATCCGTTTCACTCTGCTGCAGGTCAATCTGCCAGTCCAGAGAATCAAACAAGGCCAGATCAGCCTCCCACTGGTGTTCAAAGCCGATGCGATAACGTTGGGCGGTATCTTTACCCGTCGGATCATCCGAGATCATATCCATAATGCCGCCGGACTTGAATTCTACGTCGGTGACAGAATCGAAGACTTCTCCAGTAAAACCAATACGGTGATCGTCGTTAATTTGGACCTGAGCCTTGGTCAACAGATTGTTGAGCTGAGAATCAGAAGGGTTGGCCTGCCCGCGATTTTCACCCTTAACATCAAGGCCACCATTGGTATCGGTCTCTTTGTTATCACGACGGGTATAAATCAGCATGGTTTCCAGCTTACCGGTACGGTTGGCCAGAGAGATCGTCTCGGTGAACCCTTCATTGACGCTGGCATAGCCCGCTTTGATGGACGCATGGCTGTCATCGCCAGAGTTTTTCAACAAATCGGCTGGATCTTTTGTTTCAAACGCAACCATACCGGCAATCGCATCGCTGCCATACAGACTGGATGCGGGGCCTTTAACAATTTCAACGGCTTTCAGGGTCTCAGGATCAACAAAATTACGTGTCGCACTGATGAACTCATTACCCGCAGCTTCCATTGTGAAGCTTTGGGGCAGGTCTATACCATCAACAGCGATTTTGACATTGTTGCCTGACATTCCGCGAATGGTGAAACCACTCATGCCACCACGAAAACCTTCACCTACCTGCACACCCGGCTCATAGCGCACCAAGTCCCTGATGCTCTGCACCATCTCGTTTTCGATCTGCTCGCTGTCAATAACCGTTACAGCACCGGAAACATCTTCCAGCTGCTTTTCGGAGCGGGTTGCAGTGACTGTGACCTGATTCATCAGGGTGGCAGAAGATTTTTTACCAGCTAAATCCGTTTCTGCCAGAACAGGGGTAGTTTGCGTAAGGGAGACCGTGGCTGCCAACACCGCCAGCGTCAGCGTATTTTTAGAAAAGTGCATTGATTCCAATCTGTACCAGTGTGG
>JAQFVO010001318.1 GCA_027942505.1 Endozoicomonas sp.
GCCCAGTGCCGACGCCTTTGCCAGGGGTATTATGAGGTTGAATTCAAACCATTGGCCGCACCCTGCGAACGGACTCGCGACGATACTCACTACCCAATAACCGAGGCTTATGTGAAAGCGGCTGAAGAGGCAATCCGGGAGCAGCCGGAAACATTCCTGTGGAGCCACCGTCGCTGGAAGCGCAGGCGTCCTGCTGGCGTGGGTCAGGTGCTGGCAGAGAGTTCGTCCCTTGAGGTCGAATAACAAGTGGTGAGAGATTTTGGACGTGCGAATTGGTTCAGGAGGCTGCTCAAAAGTTAGGGGATCTTCAGGTTTTACCGATTTTCCGCTTAAAACCCCACCTTTGTCCTTCGTGAGCGATAGAGCGGGGAGTGTCAGGAAACAGAAACCCCATTGCGAATGAAAGGCATCAGCAGGTAGTCAATTACCTTCCTGGTTCCAGTCACAATATCGATCACTCCCGTCATGCCTGGCAATAGTGTGAAATGGCTGTTCATATTCTGGAGGTGGATTCTGACCCGGTAGTAAGGCATACCCCTGTCGTCGTCCAGCGTATCGGCACTGATAGAATCTACCGTCCCCTCAATAGCACCATGTTGGGAAAACTCATAGGCACTGAGTTTTATCCAGGCAAGTTGCCCGGGTTTGAGCATGGCAATGTCTGCAGGCTGTACCCTCGCTTCAACAATCATTGGATCATTGGCCGGAACAATTTCTACCAGTGTCACTCCCGGCTGAATAACACTTCCTTCGGTATGAACGGTCATCTGCTTGACCAATCCGTCTACGGGGGCATAAAGGATGGTTTTCTGAACCCGGTCTTCGAGCCCTGACTGCCCTTCGGACAGCTTTCTCAAACGTTCCCGATTATCCTGCAGCTCTTTTTGCAGATCGGCCCTGTAACGAGCCACCAGCTCATAACGTCGACTTTCGGCTTCCTGGAGTGCCGACTGCAATCGATGAATTCGGATTCTGGCGCTGTTTAACTCTCCCTGTAATTCATTCACCTGCCTCTCCAGTGAAATCACCTCTACACGGGTCACTACGCCATCTTTGGTCAGAGGCTCTTTTATTGACAGCTCTTCTCTGGCCAGACTCAGGCTTCGAGTTATTGTCGCAACTTGTGCCTGCTGCTCCTGCAGTTCCTGACGTTTCTGAATTGACTGCTGCTGCAACACCGATGCCTGGCTTTTCAGGGCACTCAGACGTTCTGTAATCAGCTTCCGTGCAGCCTCTTGTTGCGGCAGATCAGCTTCTTGCAATTCGAGACGACTAATGTCTTCTATATGCCAGCTGCCATCCTGTTGCCGAACCAGTAACGCCAGCTCTGATTCCAGCCTCGATATAGTTCCCTGGATAGACTCTCTTTCCGACTCGTTCACTCGGAATGAAGATTGGAAGCGGGTCTCATCGACTCGCAGCAGTTTATCTCCTGTAAGCACAAAGTCGCCTTCTGTTACATAAATCGATTTAAGAATGCCGCCATCGAGACTTTGTACTTCCTGAACTTTGCTGGAAGGCATCACACGTCCAAATCCCGTTACAGTATCGTCTATTTCAAGAAAAAAACTCCAAAGCAGCAGCGTGGCAACAAAAGCCAGCAATACCCAGACGAACCATCTCGATGAAGGCGCAATAGTCAGAACCGTTGCCTGATCGCTCCTGCTGGCCGTTTTCACCAGCCAGTGATGCCAGGATTTATCCACAGGCTTTGCGCTTTGTTACTGTCTGGTCAGAAATTAACTGCCCATCCTCCAGCATCAAGACTCTGTCGACTATGGACAACAGCGAGCTGCGATGAGTAATCACCAACAAGGCTACGTGACCCGGAAGCTCCCTCAGTGTTTGCTGAACCCTGTTATCCATCATGCTGTCCATATGTGCAGAGGGTTCATCCAGAACGAGAATATCCGGGGAGTTGACCAGTGCCCGGGCCAATGCCACTGAACGACGCTGACCACCAGACAGTCGCTGCCCTCCTTCACCAACCTGGTATTCAAGCCCGGCAACGGCATCCCCGGTAAACATGGTGACGCCCGATTTTTTTGCCACCTCCAATATATGTTCCTCTGCCTTGTCCGTTATCCCCATGGCAATATTGCTCATCACTGCGCCATTAAATAACCAGGGCTCCTGGGCGAGAAAACCGATTCGTCTTCTCAGTGCTACCGGGTGGATATCGTACAGGTTAATACCATCGACAAGGATCTGACCGCTGTCAGGTAGATAGAGAGCTGCCAGTAAACGAGCAAGGGTTGATTTTCCCGAACCGGAGCGACCTACAATAGCCACTTTTTCACCAGGTTTTATTGCAAAAGAGACCTCTTTGATCACCGCAGAAAAACCACACGGGTAAGTAAACGACACTTTTTCAAAAACAATACCTCCCCGTAATTGGGCTATTGGATGCTCAGTTTGACGTCTCCCTGTTTCCTCCGGCGCCAGCATCAATCCATTGATATTTGTGTATGCACTTTTCGCCTGCCAATAGCGAGCCCCAAGGAGTGAAAGCTGCATAAAAGGCGCGACAGCCCTGCCCGAAAGCATCATGATGGCAATCAGTGCTCCCATGTTTATCGATGAACTCTGAATCGAGCGAACCCCAAAATACAAAATGCCAATAGTGGTCAATTGTTGCAGCCATACAGACAACCCACTGATGTTTCCGGTTATGCCCCGGGTTTTCAAACCACAGGTTGCCATCATACCTGTTGCCTGTTCCCACCGCTTTTGAAAATAACTCTGCCCACCGGCAAGACGAAGGCTTTCCAGACCGGATATACATTCAACCAGGTCACCCTGTTTCTGAATGGCCAGTTTTTCACCCTGCTGAATACTTCGTCGTAACGCCGGCTGAATGGCAATACTCAAGGTAATCATCAGTAGTATTACGACGATGGGTATCCACAGAATGGTGCTGCCAATCACACCAATGACGGCCAGAAACAGGATGGCAAATGGAATTTCTACCATCACTGTCAGTGTTGTGGAGGTCAAAAACTCTCGAATGGATTCAAAGTTTTGCACCTGTCGGGCAAAAGCACCGGCTACCGGTGGTACTGAAGAGAGGTCAACGTTCATCACTTTGGCAAACAACTGGCTTGACATAAGTAAATCAGTTTTCTTGGCAGCGACGTCGATAAACCGTGTACGTAGCTGGCGGCAAAATAATTCAAACGTCACCACCAGCAACACGCCAACCGCTAGTGTGTTTAATGTGGTCATGGCCATGCCCGGGATTACCCGGTCATAAATCAGGCGCACAAACAAGGGAACAGCCAGGGCAAAGAGGTTCACCAGCAAAGATGCCAACAGTACCTCCCGGTAGATTTTCCAGCCCGACAGCAACGCGCCCCAGAACCAGTGATGCTCAAGTCCTTGCTCATCGTGATGGCGATGATCCAACGGAGATTTCAAAGCAAAAAAGTAAACGACATTATTATTATTAACGAATAGCTCACGCCACTCCAGGGTTTCTGAGCTTCTGCTCTCGTAAGGTCTGATAACAGTAGCCATGGAGCCCAGCACACCAGAAATTAATAAAGGTTTACCGTTGTTAACGACCAGAAACGGAAATGACGTCTGATCTGGCGCTGGGTTAGCGCTTAATATTTTCTTATAGTGATCAAGGTTGGCATTCTCTGCTGCACGTTCCAGTAAATCCAGCCCAAGTTCCGCAGCATTTGATGGTAATCCGTACAGTATCTTGTCAACGCTGACTTTTGCGCCATAAAATTCCGTCAGCCATATCAGGCAGGATAAGATCGGGCTTACAGTCATAATGGCCCTATGCTGATTCAGAAATTGCCCTGAAAGAATAGACTTTCTCTGACGTTTGCGCCTCACCCTCTGGGCAACTACCCTTAAACGGTCTTTTGATGTGACTGACAGAAAGAGCAATTCTGTTGCATGAGTCTGCTTCCATCGTCACTTTCTATCGTTCATATAAGGCTGTTTATGCATCCAGCCATCACTTATCTGTCTATTTTGATGTTTTTCACGGTTTCTGCGGATACCGTAACTGCCCAGAGCCTCGAACAGGCAGTGTCTCTCGCCCTGATGACCAATCCACGGATCCATCAACAAACCCAGCATGTACAGACCAGAATGTATGAAGAGACCATCGCAAAGGCCAGCTACCTGCCGACTGTCCAGCTGCATGGGGGAAGTGGCTATGAGTGGACATCCAACCCGACAACCAGGGCAGGCAGCCCGAACAGCCGCGATGGCCTTCATCGATACGACTCTTCTGTTGCACTGCGCCAGGAACTGTTCACTGGTTTCTCGACCAGAAATGAGGCACAAAAAGCCCGGTCAGCCACTCGCTCAGAACAGTTTCGCCTGATCAATGTTGCCTCGGAAATGGCTCTCGGTATTGTCCGCTCCTACATATCCATCATTATGACCCGACGAGCTTTTGAACTGGCGGAAAAAAACCTTCGGGTTCATAAAGATATTTTTCAACGCGTGTTAAAACGTGCAGAATCGGGTATTCAATCTACATCAGACCTTAGTCTGGTATCGGGTCGTCTGGCCAGCGCAGAAGCCAGTACGATCGCTGCAAAAAATAACCTGACGGATGCCGGATTGCGCTTTCAACGCCTTACCGGGGTCAGGCCGGAAGAGCTTACCGAGCCGGTACCTGACAGAAGTCTTATTCCAGATACCCTGCAACAGGTACTGAAGTCGTCTGAAAACCAGTATCCCCTGCTCAAATCAGCTTATGAGAACAGTGCAGCGGCACACAGCGACTATAAGGCAAGTAAAAGTCGGTTCCTGCCAGAGATCTATTTTTCGGCAGAGCGATCCTGGAACAAAAATATCAATGGTATCGTTGGTCGTAATGATGATTACACGCTGATGTTTCATGTTCGGTATAACCTGTTTAATGGTGGTGGTGACAAGGCCCGTGTGCAGGCATCTCTCAGTCGCTGGCATGAATCTCTGGATGTATTTCAACAAGCGTTGCGGGAAGTGCAGGAAGAAGCCAGTCTGGCCTGGGAGGCTCATATCGAACTCCATCACCAGCTTCCACAACTTGAACGTCATGTGACATATAGTGTTGAAACGGTAAATGCCTATCGTCGTCAGTATGCCCTGGGTGAACGATCTCTTCTTGATGTACTTAATGCTGAAAATGAAAGCCTCAGTGCCGCACTTAACTGGAATTCTGCACATATAGCCAGTCTGGATTCCGATTACCGTCTACTGCACATCTGTGGGCAGTTACTTGATGCCCTGCGAATTACACTGCCTCCTGACTGGACACCCGAGCATCTAAGATGAAAAAGGCATCCAACTTATCCTGCTGGTTTCTGGTAGTAAGTCTGCTCTTGTTTCTTTCAGGGTGTATATCCAGCCAGCGAATTACTTTCTATCACCGGCAGCTGTTTGATCTGCGCGATTTCGATGCCGATGGCGTTGTCAATGCCAGGGAGCAGTGCGCTATAACTCCAAAGGGCTCTGTGGTTGATAATGTCGGCTGCCCAACCTGGCGGGAAATAAAAGAGTACGACGAAGCCAGTATCTACTTTGCCAATGCATCTGCTGATATCAGCACCAAACAGCTCCCTGTTCTGCAGGACTTTGCTCACCGGCTTAAGCAATATCCAGACAGCGTTCTTGAAATTAGTGGCTACACCAGTCTGCCGGGAGGTAGGCAATACAACCAGATGCTGTCAAAAGAGCGTGCTGAAAATGTTCGATCGACATTGATTGATAACTTTTCGGTGAATCCTGATCAGCTGCGCACACAATGGTTTGGTGAGAGCAAGCCAGTAATCAGGCAGATATCACCTGAAGCCAACAAGCTGAATCGGAGGGTTGTGCTGTTAATGGTTGCAACCGTCCGATTGCCGACCCTGAAATGGTCTGCCAGAACCTTTTCGGGCCCGGCTTTTCAATAGGCATGGGGTTTTATGGATAAAGTCATTCTGATTAGCGAACTGAGTGTTGTTACTCTTGTCACTGGTAGAGCATGGAAAGTAACGCCAGATAACAGACGACAAATGCTAATAGAGGGCGAACTCCTGGAATCCGGCAGTCTTGTTGAGCTGGAAGACGGTGTAAATGTATTTATTAAGACGTTTGACAACAATTCAGCACCTGACCTGCACAAGATTACTGATCCTGATCTGGCTGATACTTCAGATATTCTTCCACCCTCAACTCATCACTATACTGATCATGGCTTTGCTGAACGCAATGTTGCCGAATCTGGGCAGAGCACTTTTTCTGATTATGATGCAATCCGCTTTACCTCCTATCAACAGGCTACTGCTGCCATACCTGAACGCTCAGACTTTTCATTACCTGAGAGCCTGGTGCCTCCGGAATACATTCCACTGTATTTACCCAACGTAAGACCGGCTGCTGGTTTCCCTCTGCCCGACATCGCTGCGACCTCTTTCTCTTATCTGGATTTCATTGGTCCCGTTTCGGCGCTGGATGCTATTGCCTTCATTCACATTAACACACCGATAACATCGGATAACATCGTCAACAACGCAGAATCACAGGCAGTAACGATTACAGGTACCGTTGTGGACGTTGAAGCACATCAACAGGTTCTGGTCAGACTGATTGATAGCGCAGGGCACACACTGGAACAGCTAACGGCTGTAGAGGCGGATGGGATTCACTGGTCCACAACGTTTGATAATTTAATACCCAGAGGATTTGTTGATGGTGATATCCGGATTTTTGCCCAAACCAGTGATTTATCTGGAAATGTGGTGACGGATACTGCGATATTTCTGCTAGACACTATCACCGAAGTCACCATTACCCTGGCCCATGAAAGCGACTCATGCTACGGGCATCCAGGCTATCATCCTGAAAATCCAACAAACGACAATACACCGTTGATAACTGGAACTGCTGAGCCTGGAGCAACACTGTCTGTTCTGGTCGATGGCACCTTGGCAATCGGCGGAATTAAGGTAGATTCTGCCGGTAACTGGTCAGCCCAAATCAACAGTCCGCTGAGTGATGGCAGCCATACCATAAAGGCCGACATTACCGATATACCCGGCAACACGTCTTCAGCGGAACTCACCATTACCATAGATACCAATGCTGGTGTCTGGATCAATAATTACAACACCTATGAAAATGCTGAATATCCATTCACCGGGGAAGCGACAGGGGTTGAAAACGCCACATTGGTCAGGCTTGACTTCCGTTCAAGCTCTCCTGAGTCAATTGGCAATGAAAATGCTCTCGTTTTCAACGGTAATTGGTCAACCTCGGAGCCTTTTTTATGCAAAAATGGCGTGCAACTGGTAGTTTCAGCCTCAGTGGAAGACCAGGCTTGCACTGTTGCTACCGATGAAATGGTGCCACTGGGAAACCCTCTCGATTTATCGATCAACGAAAAACCAGACATTGGCACCCCAATTCAATTTGAACCGCTAGGCAGCTCTGCAACCGTTTTATCTTTTGACAGTAATTTTTTGCCAGGTTTACCAAGTTCGCTGGCTGCAATTGATGGTGGTATCACATTTCCCTTAACCTGGCAGATAGACGACTCTAAAACTATCTCTGCCATTTATCATGACGGGACAACGATTCAGACGGCATTCTCTTTAATACTTCCAGACAATGCCGTTGATGCTGCACAAGCAACATTATTCAAACCATTATTACACCCGCTGGGTGATGATACGAGTATCCGTTTTGCCGTGCCTTATCTGAAAAGCCTGTATTCGGCAACTTACCAGAAAACCCATGAGTCAATTGCTGGTGTCTCTATCACCATATTTGATGATGCCCCCAACCTTATTGATCACACTCCAGTGCAACTGGCTGAAGGCACCACCGCACAATGGGAAAACAACAATGGCAAGCTTTTCACACCGGAACAGGCCGGCGCTGATGGAGGTCTACTGACATCTATTAACGGAAGATCGCTGGACGACAGCACGAAAGTCACTTCGGGTAGCTATGCCGATTATTTCCAGTTTACGGGCAGCTACGGCACACTGTTTGTCACCAGCGATGGTAGCTGGAGCTATCAGGCTCAATCTGACCTGGTACACACGACAAACACATCGCTGTCGGAGACTTTCACTTTTACCGTCACCGATAACGATGGTGACAGTGCCAGCGCGACAATCACTTTTAACGTGGTGGACGGTACGCCATTAAGCTTTTCGTCAGCAACCGCAGATTCCATGACCATCGACCAGGAGTGTGACCCACAACCACCGGGTCCAATACCCGACAATGGATATATAGAGGTAGTTAAGGGTTCTGATCCGATTATTCCTGAACAGCTGCAAATTGATCTTGATGC
>JAQFVO010000416.1 GCA_027942505.1 Endozoicomonas sp.
ATTCCACAATCAGGGCAATATCTTCGGCATCCCTCGGTAATACCTCACCGATAATCGCCGCCTGCGGATGCAGGCCAGATGCGTGCAATTCTGCCAGCATGCCATGAGCCGAGGCCGCAGGGGCACAGATTAACAGTCCACCAGACGTTTGCGCATCACAGGCAAGCATCTTCAGGTTGTAGTCTATTCCCTCACGAAAGCGGGCATCATCACTGACATAGTGCAAATTGCGGAACGCCGCCCCCGGGATACAACCATCGTCAAAGAGCGCATAGGCTTCATCCAACAGCGGCATGTGTTGTGTATTAAGGTGCAAGGTGAGGCCGCTCCCATTGGCAATTTCACGGGCATGACCGAGCAGGCCAAAACCGGTGATATCCGTTGCACACCGTGTGCCGTATTTCACCATGATTTCAGCACCGGTCTTGTTGAGCAGCTTCATCTGCGCCAGTGCCTTCTGATAGGCTCCGGCACTGGCCATCTGCTCCCGATGGCCAGAGATCAGCGCCCCAATACCAATCGGTTTGGTCAGTATCAGTTTATCGCCAACCTGTGCCTGACTGTTGCTGATGACGCGTTCCGGATGGACGGTGCCGATCACTGCCAGGCCAAACTTGGGGGGATGATCCTCAATGGTGTGGCCACCAACCACCAGCGCACCGGCTTCCATGGTTTTGTTCTGCCCGCCTTGCAGAATCCGGGCAAAACCGCTCACCGGCAGTTCATTGGTCGAGTACATCATCAGATTCAGCACCATCAGTGGCTTGCCACCCATGGCAAACACATCACTCAGGGCATTGGCTGCGGCGATCTCACCAAATTCCAACGGATCACTGCACACGGGTGGGAAGAAATCGGTGGTGAAGATTAGCGCGGTCTCGTCGTTGATCCGATAGACCCCGGCATCATCATGGGTGGAGATGTCCACCAGCAGATCAGGGTGGCCGGGAAATTGCAGCTCAGTCAAAATCCCCGCTAATTCCGTCGGTGACAGCTTGGCCGAGCAGCCGCCATACTCGACAGTTTTCAGCAGATCAATGCTCTGTGCTGACGACTGTGTTAACGCTTTTGAAGACATAAAACGCTCTCAACCTTCCTCTTATTCTGCATTGGCAAGGACCGCGGCCAGACCAGTCTGCTCCAGTTGCCGCTGTATATGTTCAGCTGCGCCGTTGTCCACCTCAAGGCACATGCCACACTCGGACGAAATCTGCCGGGGCACAGGGACAACTTGGCAGGCAATATTATTAGCCCTGCAAAAAGCCTCAGCCTTGATCGCTGTACGCATGGAGGGCAGCAGCAAAAAGGATCGTTTCATCAGTTGCTCTCCCCGGTAATAGCCGCCAGGGCAGTGATCAGATAGTCAAAATCAGCTGTAGTGTGCAGTGGCGACGGTGAAAGACGACATGTGCCCTCAGGAAAGCTATTCAGAAACTGGTGGGCGAGCGGTGCGCAATGCAGACCCGGACGGGTTTCTATAGCAAACGCTTTCTCCAGTTTCCACGACAGGGTTGCCGCATCAATACAATCGTGCAGCAGCGAGATCACTTCGCCCTGGGCGTCCCGGTTTTCGGTGCGCTGAATACGATAGCCCGGCAGCGCCTCAATGGCCTCCATTAACGCAAAAAAGTCGCTAAGGCTGTGTTGTGGTTCGGGCGCATTATCCAGTGCCGCGAATAACCCATATATGCCGACCATATTGGGTGTACCTGCCTCAAAGCGGTCGGGCATACTTTCCGGCATGACCAGATGCTCGCTGTTACTGCCAGTGCCACCGAGGTGTAACGGCTGTACGGTGTCTGGCTGGCGAATAAACAAACCGCCGGTACCCGGTGGGCCAAACAGCCCCTTGTGCCCGGTAAAAATCAGGTAATCAATACCCCATTCATCCACCTGCACAGGCAATTTGCCCAACGATTGCGAGACATCCGCCAGCAACGGTATCGGCCCAATCGCCTGTTTGACCTTCGCCAGTGGCTGAATAGCACCGTTAACATTACTCTGGTGATTAACAATCACAAGTCGTGTGTTATCCGTGACAAGAGGAGCAATCAGATCAGGCTGGATGACACCATCAGTACCTGCCGGTAGTTGTCGCACAGTTATCAGCCCTTGCTTTTCCAGCTGCGCTAATGGTCGCGCAATGGCATTGTGCTCCAAGGGCGAAATTAACACTTCTGCCTTGGTAACTGCCTCAGAGGTGGCGAAATCGATGCCCTGCAAAATGACATTAGCGGCGTGTGTCGCATTGTTGGTAAAGCAGAGATGCTCAACCTGACTGATATCCATCAGTTGCGCCAGACGCTCCCGGCAACACTCCACCACAGCGCTGGCCCGAAATGCTCGGGCATGGGAGGAACGCCCATAGCTGCCACCGTCCTCTAACAGATAGCGGGTCATCGCCTGCGCGACAGCAGCCGGTTTGGGAAAAGTGGTGGCACTGTTATCGAAATAGGTTAAACGGCTGGTCATGGATAGACCACATGACCGGTATGGGCGATCTTCTCGGCAATCTCATACATATTGGAGATACGCCCTGCAGCCAGCGTCTCTTTTATGGCGAAGAAATCGACACAGGCTCCACAAACGATCACATCAACGCCATCCTCTTCGAGTGCCTTGAGTGTAGCCTCTGAGCCAGAGCCCTGATTGGCGACCAACGCACCGCCATTGTAAAGAATAATGGCAGAGGGCTTATTATCTAACTCACGCAGTGTATTGAGATAACCCTTGACCAGCAGTCGGCCCAAATCATCATCACCGTGTCCCATACAGTCACTTTTCAACACCACGATATAGCTGGCTGGTTGTTGCCCAAGGGCAATGCTTAAAGTGGTATTTGCCGTTTGTTTTGTCATCACCGTTGCGTTGGATATGGCGCTATCCGCTGCACGGGTAGCAACGATGACCCAACAATCGTCGCCTTCCTTTTGCACACTCGGCGCGGCTCCCTGATCGTCCAGGAAACTGACCAGATTGAGATGGGCAATATCATTATCCACCAGTACCTGAAACTGCTCACCGGCTGCCAGTGTTTTCCAGAGTCGCCGGGTTTTGATCAATGGCTGAGGACAGAGATACCCCCTCATATCCAGAGTGTGGAACTCCGGGGTTGCTGATGTTGTTGACTCTTGTGCCTGGTCTTGCATTGAAACGGAAACCTCATGACGCTGTGTTCAATAGACAGCAATTCTGCTGGCAGAGACGATATACGAAAAAGCGGCCTGAAGGGATAGGATTCTCACCCGTTAGTTGTGGCAAATTGCACAATTAATGATTTACGTCAGTGTTAAATGAGCCTCGCTTCAAAGAGAATCATCGCTCAGGCTGACTGCCCCCTGATTCAAGCTCCAGCTTGCTGCCCATTGAACGTAGCACAGGGTCTGTTCGAAGGTCCTGTGGAGAATTTTTATGCCTATCCCGAAAAGAACTCAACCCAACAGTCATCTGTCCACAAAAGAACAGGCCGTTGCCAACCGCAGGGCCGAGGGATTGCGACGTTACTCCGAGGCCAGCGACAAGATTCGCATCGAGGCTGAAACGCTCTATCGCAACGACAAATTCCTCTGTTCAGAAGCGGTATTTACGACGGTAAATGATTATTTAGGACAACCTGCTGACGCCCGCATGGTCAAAATGGCATCGGGATTCCCGGTTGGTATGGGGATGGCCGGTTGCCTCTGTGGCGCACTCTCCGGCGGGGTTATGGCGCTGGGACTCAGCCATGGTCGGGAACAGGCTGGTGCCGAGATGGATAATGATATGTTTCCCCTCTGTGCCGAGCTGCATGATCGCTTCATCAGGCGTAACAAAAACACTTGCTGCCGCAAGCTGATCAAGGATGTGGAATTTGGCTCTCATGAACATCGCGAGCAATGCATCCGTTTCACCGGCGAAGTCGCCGCCGATGTGATTGACCTGCTTGAGAACGGTATCACTCTGGTGGATATTACCGATCAGCCAGACGTAGCAGCAAGTTCAGCAGATTGTGGCCGTTTGCTCTCAGGTATGCCCTGTCTGAAGCGGCCAACAAGAGCATGATGTTGACGCTGTCGTATAACCGGCAGTTTTCCGTTATCTTTGCCGTGAAGAAAAATTGCCACGGAGAAGAGAAAAAAGCTTTTCCTTTGTGTCTCCGTGACTCTGTGGCTAAAGCTTTCATGACAGAGGGTTATAAACCATCGTCATGAACACTTGATCGGTCAAACGGCGCTCAGCACAGCAGGTTATGCCGTTTGCCTATCCATAGAACAATGACCAGTACCTTCTGCCCCTTCGATTGCTGACCGTTCACTAAGGCTGAGAGGGGCCGATCGGGGCTGTAAATATTCCTTCAGCTTGACGACTGAAAAGCGGGGGGCAGTACCTTCTGAATTTTTACTGGAACTCTGGGTCGTTTCAGCTGAATTGACTGACTGACAATGCTGCTTTTTGCGATTCCTTCGGTGCCTGACGTAAGCGGGGTCTTTGCGAAGCTTCCTTTGGCGCTCCCTTTCGCGCTTGATGTAAGCGGGATCTTTGCGAAGTTCCCTTTGGCGCTCCTTTTGGCGCTGCCTGTGGCGCTCGGCGTAAGCGAGATCATTCCGGTAGCGCTCCCTTTGACGATCCCTAATGCGCCAAGAGTAAGCTGGATCTGTCTGGCAGCGCTCTTTGTAGCGCTTCCTCTGGCGCTCCCTTTCGCGCATGACGTAAGCGGGGTCTTTGCGAAGTTCCCTTTTGTGCTCCCTTTGGCGTTTCAAACGGGCAGCTTTATTGTCAGTTGTTTTCTCTGATGAGCTTGAAACATATTTATTGATGTGTGCCTTTTCCTCCCAATTCGTTCGTATGGCTACAGCTTCTGAGTGCACCAGACTTTCTTGAGTCTGTACTGTCTGGCTACCATTTATATTACTCGAGTTACCAGCTGGAATTATCTGACTGACTTTTTCCATCTGGTCAGAATGCTGATGGCTGTTATCAACAGAGTTAGAATCTTTTCAACAGCCATATTCCAAACTTGCACAATTTTTATTTCTGATTGATTGCTTCTCTGGGGGCTCTGCAACTTTGGTTTTACGGGTAAGTCAGGCGGCTCGCCGAGATGGGGTTCTTGAGAATAAATAACAGTGACTGGTACTTTTTTAAAACGGGAATCACACAGTGG
>JAQFVO010000553.1 GCA_027942505.1 Endozoicomonas sp.
TGCTCCCTCCGTTGTGCCTCGCATAGCACCTGCCCAAGTAGCCAGAAATATGTGATTCCATATGGCCAGCTACTTAAGTATTGGCAGCCTTAACCCGGATATTTCATAAACGTGCTCTCGCTCTCGCTTGTCCTTTGCCGCTCTAGGGGAGTGTTGCTCAGTTGAGTACGGCACTCCCCCACAAAGTCCCTTAGAGCGACAAAGTCCTGCGCAAGATTCGGGGCAGTTGATGAAATATCCGGGTTAACATCCGTGCGGGCGATTTGGTGTGGAAAAATGTCAATTCTTATCAGTCCCGGGGGGATTTTTTGACATCTTGGCTGGTCCATATGGGATAACAAATACTGACCAAGTGAGAACGATGAACGCAATCTCTGCCAACCCGGCATCTGCTAAAACTGCCGAGCTTTGTGCCATTTGTCTGGATACTCTGCATACGACAGGGAGCGCAGGAAAATCTGTATCATCAGTCAACCCCTGTGGGCATGTATTCCATTCTGAGTGTATTTATCAATGGACAACTAAACACCTGACCTGCCCTGTCGGCCGACGAATCATAATAAAACAGGAGGTCATACTCCCCTTGCCGGATAACTGGCAAGAGCTGATGATCGAGGGTGCTCAAAATGGCAATCAGGTACAGGTCCAGGCTCTGTTGAAACGGGGAGCTCCGGTGGATGCCAACCTTCCTCATTCAGCAACACCCTTTGCAGTGGCGGCAAGAAAAAAACATTTTGCCACAGCTCAAATGCTGGCAGACCATGGCTCCACGGACCCAGAGGGGCAATTCCTTGTGGGGCAAAGTTATATGGAAGGCACAGGACCCGAAAAAAATCAGGCACTGGCAATGGATTATTTCTTCAAGTCTGCTGATCAGGGTTATGTTGAAGCCCAGTTACGGCTTGGGTATATGTACATGTACGGAAAAGGGGTGACACAGAATAACAATTTGGCCATAAAATGGCTGCAGATGGCTGCCGATCAGGAAGACACCAGGGCGGAAGGTTTTCTGGGCTGCCTGTACGCGAGCAGTGACGTGAAGGTCAGAGACCTGAATAAAAGCGTGAAATTGCTGCAAAGAGCCGCTAACAAGGGTTTGGCGATGGCCCAGAACCGACTGGGCTTTTTGTATTGGAAGGGCATACATGGGGTCTGCGACGTAGCAAAGGCTGAAAGCTTGTTACAAAAAGCTACCAATCAGGGGCACACCATGGCCCTGGTAAACCTTGTCCGGATTTACCTGGAAAATACCAGCATTCATGAGAGATCACAAAAACTACGCGGAGTCGTTACGCTGTTGGAAAAGGCTGCACAACGGCCACACCCTGAGGTCTTGACACTCCTGGCTGATATATACCTGCAGGGTATCAGCGTCGACAAATATTCTACTCGGGCCCTGGAACTGTATAAACGGGCGGCTGATCTGGGGAATATGCATGCGCACAGACAACTTGGCCTGATGTACTGTACTGGCAAGTTTGTACCCCCTGATTACGACCTTTCCCACGCTCATTTTCTAAAGGCCGCAATGCAAGGTGATCCCGTTGCCCATTATCATTTAGGGGTAAGCGCCTATGCGAACCATCGTTTCCAGAAAGCCATGTACCATTTTCAGTCAGCTGCTGATAAGGGAATTGTGGAGGCTCAGTACAACCTCGGCTGCATATACCTGAACAGTCCTGACAATCCGGAAGCCAAGAAGAAAGCAATGCATTGGCTCGGTAAAGCTGCCTGCAACGGTCACAAAAAAGCACAGGAGTATGTCATAACAAGCTACACAAACCTGATCTTTCCACTCACTGATGAAAATCCAATGAAACGGATGAAATATGATGAAACA
>JAQFVO010000558.1 GCA_027942505.1 Endozoicomonas sp.
TGGCAAAAGAGTCTGCCGGCTCACTGGCAAGGTTGCGCTCCGTGTTCAGCCGCCGAGTCAGCACTCGTAGAATGTCCTTTAAACCCGTTCATCGGGTGGATCTGCCTTCGCCGGTGATGATAATTGTGCGCGTGCCCCCGGCACTGCGTCTGTCGTTATTCAACGAGCTATTCATCGAAATCATCAGGCAGCGACTGGGGTCTCGTTTTGAATGATGCCGTACCCGAGGTCTACGCCTCACGACCAACCATTTCACCGTCGTCCGACCTGCTGCCCAGGGATCTAATATCCAGTACCTGCCGTTTTTATTGTCAGTACTCGGAACCTGAAGACAGGCATCGCCCGTTTTATGGGCACGACTATCCAGAGCTCAGCGACAACACCTCAACGTTCCAGCCGCTGATTACCCGGCGTGCCGACGAACTGGTGGCACAGGGGGGCTAATGGATGGACGCCACTATCCGCCCCCCCGTAAAAGCTTCTTGCGTGGAGAGTAATGATTACTGTTACATCTGTTACGATGCATTCGGTACCCGTGACGTGACAATCGTCAGGGGCCGCTGCGGTCACCGCTATGATCTGGATTGCATTACCAGGTGGTTTGATACCCGCCGGCTGGAGGACAGAGTCTGTGTCTACTGCCAATCACCAACGCTGCCGCTTGTACTGTGTTCCGGTCCCAATGATGATACCAACCCCTACTTAATGCACGAGTTACTGGCAATAGTCCAGGTGGGGAGTATCAACGAACTTGAGCAGGCTTGTGCAGACTACCCAACGGCACACACGTCGCTGTACCCGAGGGCGGGGGAGAAGATTACCCTGTTGATTGCTGCTGCCGACAATGGGCATCTTGATGCGGTCAGGTTTCTGGTGGCTCGCGGGGCTGATATTAACGCCCCTGCCAGTGGGGGGGCTGACGCGGGCAAAACAGCCCTGATGGCCGCCGCCGAGAAAGGGCATTGCGAGATTGTCCAGTACCTGCTGGACAACGATCCGTGTGGCAATAATACCGGGCGCAAGGCTGCGGGTCCCGGCGGTTGGCGTGCCCTGCTGTCAGCTGCCATGGAAACTCTCCCGTCGATTACCCGATTTTTTAAGGGCTACGGCCCCGGCGTCACTGCTGCCACAAGCGCTGGCAGGACAGCCCTGATGCTCGCTGCCGGACAAGGACACCCGGAGATTATCCGCCTGTTGCTGGCCAATGGTGCCGATGTTAATGCCACCGCCCTTGATGGGGGTACTGCCCTGATGTCGGCAGCCGGGCATGGGTGCCTGGAGAGCATCACTGTGTTGTTGGCAAAAGGTGCTCTTCTGAACGCCACCAACGGGAACGGAGAGAGTGCCTTACTGGCCGCGGCCGACAAAGGGCATGTAGGGATTGTGCGCTGTTTGATCAGTCGTGGCGCCAGGGTTAACGTCCACTGGAAAAATGGCAGAACCATTGTGCACTGGGCGGTCAGGAATAGGCATTGGAAAATTCTCACTCTTGGGCTGGACAATGGTGCTCACGTCAATGCCACCGGGAACAACAGAGTTACCGCCCTGATGCTGGCTGCCGGCATGCACTGCCCGGGGGCTGTTCGCCTGTTGCTCAAACGTGGTGCCCTGGTGAATCCTTGTATGTCGGGTAATGGTTTGAGGGGCGTAGCAGCCCTGACGACTGCTGTCGAGAGTGGAGACCTGGAGGTTACCCGTCTCTTGATTGCGTACGGTGCTGAGGTCGATGTCCCCTACCACCGGGATCCTGATCGGTGCTCGACGAACCTGGCCTTAGCCAGCTATAAAGGGTACCTGAGTATTGCCCGTCTGTTGATTGCACACGGCGCCGACCCTAATGCCCATGTTCGCAATTTAGATGGTTGTGATTCGATCATAATGGTTGCTGCCCTGAGAGGGCACTCAGATATCGTCCGTCTTCTGCTGGACAATGGGGCTGATTTGGGGACCGATAGGGCCAAAATCTTGAACGCTGCGAAAAGCAGGGGGCACTGGCAGGTCGTCGAAGAGTTAGCAATAGCACTCGGGTCGGCAAAAACAAAGCTGAATTGATGGGTTTAGAAGGACGGAAGCGCCTGTCTGAAAACCAAAGCTGGGGTCAGGTTTTTCCTTGTGTAATGGATTTTTCTTAACATTATAAACGACAGTTGTTATGCATAATGAAAGACCTGATTCTGATTCGCACTTTGTCGTGTAGGTGTTCTGCCTGAATGCCTTTGCCAATGAGCCGTTCAATCGGCCTGTCCTCAAAAAAATCATGGAAGATGCACAGAGCCTAAAGCCCAACCCACTGATGATCATTGTGACCACGGCTGTCCAATAGTGATGTTGCGCGCGTCAGGGTTACGCGTTCAACGAAATTTCGGCTATCTTCAGCTCCCGACGCATGGCGGCAACCAGGCTGGAGTGATTGAGGTTGTTCTCAGGGCAGACATTAAGCGCTTACTTCCCCCTTCGGGAAGTTAAAGATGGAACCACGAAGGACACCAAGAGCACGAAGGAAAAGAAAATCTCTTCTTTGTGCTCTTGGTGTCCTTCGTGGTTCCATCTGAAAGCCATTGATAATCGAGGGGTAAGCTTAGTGTCCACTTCTTAACCTGGTGTTGAACTGGCAGCATGTTG
>JAQFVO010000653.1 GCA_027942505.1 Endozoicomonas sp.
GATGAAATCCTTGTCATGCCTCAGGTAGATGATAAAACCATGCAGTACACCAGCGACATTATGGAAGTGGTCTACCAGGTGGCCATGAGTGCGGCGGTGGTGCTGAAGCTTTAACTAATCAAACTCACCTGCCACCTTGCTCCCATGCCAAACATGGGAACAAGCTAAAGGAAACAGGTACTTTTGTACGGTAAGTCGCACTAGTTCAAGTGTACTTACTACCTTACCCACCCCCCGATTTACAGTACATTGCACGGCAACAATTTATTGGCAAAACCCAAACATTCCATTAACCCATTGTGCAATAACTTCGCACTTCAGGGCATGAATGCCTCGGGGTTTGCCTTCGCTGTTTCGATATACGCATAGCCTTCTAGTTATTTAATAGGTAGAAGGCGAAAAATCGATGGGCGGTAGCGTGCGTGCGCATTCATTTTAAAAGAAAACAGAAAAAACTCAGAGTGGCCATAATCGCCGATGAACATACAGTGGCGGGTCTCGAACCGGAGGCTGAGTTAATTCACTTAACCCCCGGCAACTGGCGCTGGCTATTAAAAATTCACAAAACGCCAGATATGCTGATGGTCGAGTCGGCCTGGCGGGGCCACAGAGCAAGTTGGAAAGGAAAAATCGTCGACTATGGTAACGATAACACGCTGGAATCATTAGTGTCCTGGTGCCGCAAAAAACACATTCCAACGGTGTTCTGGAACAAGGAAGACCCGGTATGCAATAAACGGTTTATGGAGGCAGCCAAACTGTTTGATGCGGTTTACACCACCGATGCGGGCTCATTAAATAACTACCAGCGGCTAGCAGACACAACTTTTCACCACACTGGCGTACTCCAGTTTGCAGCGCAACCGGCCATTCACTATCCGGGGGATTTTCAAAACCGGCTGTCTGACATTGCCTTTGCCGGTGGCTACTACGGTGATGAATACCCACAGCGTAGCCAACAGCAAACTGAAATCCTGAGCGCACTGAAGGACCTGCCACTGACGATATACGATCGCTTCTGGCAGCAGGAGTCGCTGTGTAATTATCCTGCCGGGCTTGAGCGATTTTGCAAACCCGCAGTGCCACTGAAAGAAATGGGCAATGTTTACCGACGGCATCAGGTCTATCTGAATTTCAATACCGTCACAAACTCCAGCACCATGCTCTCTCGCAGGGTGCTGGAACTGGCAGCCTGTGGCAGCCCAATGGTCAGTACTCCCTCTCCGGCGCTTACGGCATTATTTGATGACTCAGTGCCACAAGTGGTGAATGGGGAGCAGGCTCACTACCAGTGCCAACAACTTCTGAAAAACTGCGAATTGCGTAAAAAAATAAGTCGGCGGTTGCATGAGCAGGTGATGGAACAACACACCTGGGAACACCGACTGAAACAGATCAGCAATGACACGGGTTACTTTTAATCGCCATCTGGAACACACGGAGCAACAACGAAAAAAGCATGATTGAACTTATCCAACAGAAAGTCCTGATTGTCTTTGGCACCCGCCCCGAGGCGATCAAAATGGCACCGGTGGTGAATGCCTTTAAACACCACCCGGCTATTGATGCACGGGTTTGTGTCACCGGACAACACCGTGAAATGCTGGACCAGGTACTGGCGCTATTCGAGATCCAACCGGAATACGATCTGAATATCATGAAGCCAGGCCAGGACCTCACCGATGTCACTACCGCCATTTTGCAGGGCATGAAACCAGTGCTGAATGAGTTCAAGCCTGACCGGGTGCTAGTTCACGGGGATACCGCCACCAGTTTTGCCGCAACGCTGGCGGCCTATTACCATCAGATTGCTGTTGGTCATGTAGAGGCTGGTTTGCGTACAGGAAATATCTACTCCCCCTGGCCAGAAGAGGGTATGCGCCGACTCACCGGTGATATTGCCGATCAGCACTACACCCCGACCGTTGGCTCCCTGAAAAACCTGATTCTGGAAAATATTGCACCGGAGACCATCTTTGTCACCGGCAACAGTGTCATTGATGCGTTGCTGGAGGTGTCTGAAAAAATTGATACCGATAAAGTGCTGGAAAATGAACTGGCCAGTCGCTTCCCGTTTTTGGACAAAAAGCGCAAGCTGATACTGGTAACCGGCCATCGTCGTGAAAATCATGGCGATGGTTTTGAGCGTATCTGCCGTGCCCTGCAAACTTTGGCGCAAAGGGACGATGTACAGATTGTATACCCAGTACACTTAAACCCTAATGTTCAGAAGCCAGTCAATCGTACTTTAAAAGGTTTGGATAATGTTCACCTGATTGAACCTCAGGATTATCTACCTTTCGTATATCTGATGAGGCGCAGCTATCTGATTCTGACGGATTCTGGTGGTATTCAGGAAGAGGCGCCAAGCCTTGGCAAACCAGTGCTTTGTATGCGAGATACTACAGAACGCCCAGCCGCAGTGAAAGCAGGAACTGTCCGGCTGGTGGGTACTTGCGAAGAAACGATCGTGGCAGAAACCAATCGACTGTTAGACGATGATTTTGCCTATCAGGTGATGAGCCATGCCAGCAACCCTTATGGCGATGGCAAAGCCAGCCACAGAATTCTGGAAGCAGTACTTGGGCGGGATGCCTCTATGAGCATGTTTATTGATCACAATCTTCAGGTTGCCTGAGTCCCTCTTATAAACGAAACATCGCGCTCCTTTCTTTATAGGAGTGCAGTTCATTATTGTTAAATCCTAGATAAAATTATCAATGAAATTCGAAACCATTTCTGTTATTGGGCTGGGCTATATTGGTCTGCCAACTGCTGCTGTGATTGCCAGCAATAACATTCATGTTGTGGGCGTCGATGTAAATCAGCACACCGTAGATACTATTAATGAAGGCCGTATTCATATTGTGGAGCCAGGTCTGGAAGAACTGGTAAACGTCGCAGTGGCCGAAGGTTACCTGAAAGCCTTTACTGCACCACAGAAAGCCGATGCCTATTTGATGGCTGTACCTACCCCATTCAAAGGTGATAACCACGAGCCAGATCTGAAATATATTGAAGCTGCTTCCAAAGCACTGGCTCCAGTACTGGAAAAAGGCAACTTGGTGGTTCTGGAATCCACCTCCCCCGTAGGTGCTACCGAAAAAATGGCCCAATGGCTGGCGGAAGCCCGGCCAGACCTGAGCTTTCCGCACCAGATGCTAAATGGCGAAAAGTCCGAAATCCAGATTGCCCACTGCCCTGAGCGGGTGTTGCCCGGCCAGGTAATTCGGGAACTGGTGGAAAATGACCGTATTATCGGTGGCCTGGATGCTCACAGTACTGAAGCGGCAACTGCCGTTTATAAACTGTTTGTGAAAAAAGGTGAATGCATTGCTACCGATGCTCGCACAGCGGAAATGAGCAAGCTGACGGAAAATGCCTTCCGTGATGTGAATATTGCCTTTGCTAACGAGCTGTCACTGATCTGTGATAAGCAGGGCATTAATGTGTGGGAACTGATTAAACTTGCTAATCGTCATCCCCGGGTTAATATTCTACAGCCGGGCTGTGGTGTGGGTGGACACTGTATCGCTGTCGATCCGTGGTTTATTGTTAACCAGAACCCGAAAACAGCCAAACTGATTAATCAGGCACGCCTGATTAACGACTACAAGCCCAAGTATGTTGTTGAGCAGGTAAAGGTAGCAGTTCAGGGCATTGAAAGACCAAAAATTGCCTGTCTGGGTCTCGCTTTCAAACCAGATATTGATGACCTCCGTGAAAGTCCTGCCCTGGAAATAACCACTGAACTGGCATTAGCCGGTTTTGATATTCTGGTCGTAGAACCAAATATCTATGAACTGCCAGCCAAATACAGCAGCCTTGAAAATATCCAATTATCATCACTGGATAAAGCATTGGAGCAGTCTGATGTTGTGGTAGTGCTGGTAAAACACAGCCAGTTTATCGGGTTGGAATATCCGGCTAATACATTGGATTTTGTAAACGCGAAATAACCCTTTGGCTAAAGGAGCTTTTGCCTGATAGTAAAAGCTCCCAACGCAAATAAAATTGATGAAAAAAACCAAACCCCGTATTGCCAAAAAAATCGCTAAAAGAAATGCTCGCCTTCAGGCTGAGGTTGCTGTCAATGCTCCATTTTTCCCCGACAATGTTATGAATGCACCAACACCGCTATCGGTTGAACAACCGCTGCAAGGCGACGAATTAAATAAAGAGATCCTGATACTTAAGCAGCAGCTTAATGAAGCCCGCCTTAAATATCGCCATGTTACCCAGTCCCATGGTGAACTCAAGCAGCAGCTGAATGAGTATCAGAGCCTGGTTCAAAATATTGAACAGGTACAACAACAAAAAGAGTATGCTGAAGGGCAGCTACGCTTGAAAGACGATGAGCTGGATATTGTAAATGCCCGAATGAAAGCCAGTGAAATATCATTAAGCGAGCTGAAAAGAAATAACCTGAGAAACCGTATTGCCCTGGGTGAAAAGGAGCAGGAACTCAGCCAGTTAAATGAGCAACTGCTGCAACAAAAGCAAAATATTCTTAAAGTTAAAAACCATATCTCCTATGTATTAGGTAACACGCTGGTTAATTCAACCAAAAGCTGGCGCAACCTGATCCGTTTACCCGGCAAGCTGTTAGGTATCCGGCAGGATGCCAAAAACAGACGGGAGTTTATAGAAGAGAAAGCCTTGCTGAATCAGCAGCGTTTGCTGCCACTGCTGACAAAGCCGGAGGATATGGAAAGCTTCAAACGGGAGTTACAGTTTCTGCCAGCAGTCTCTGAAACTAGTAAACTGCAAAGTCTGAAAATCGCCTGCATTATGGACACATTCACCTATGAGTCCTATGCACCCGAAGCGGTATTGCTGCAACTAACTCCGGATAACTGGAAAAAAGAACTGGAATCATTCCAGCCGGAAATTTTATTTATCGAATCGGCCTGGCGTGGCAAACACGACTTATGGGGTAATAAGGTTGGACATACCAGCCAGGAGCTGGTCAGTATTGTTCAGTGGTGTAAAAATCATAACGTCATCACACTATTCTGGAATAAAGAAGACCCCATTCATTTTGAGACCTTTCTGAATACAGCCAAACTGTTCGACCATATTTTTACCACCGATATTGACTGCATCAGCCGTTATAAAAAAGCACTGGGTCACAACCAGGTTTATTTTCTGCCCTTTGCCGCTCAACCAACCGTAAACAACCCCATTGAAAAGTATCAACGGCAGGATAAATTCTGTTTTGCAGGTGCTTACTATGTTAAATACCCAGAGCGCACCAAGGACCTTAATAACTTTGTGCTGAGTCTGCCCGAATATCGGGATATTGATATTTACGACCGTAATTTTGGCAAGAACGACCCGAACTACATGTTTCCTGAAGAGTACCAACCCTATATTGTCGGTACTCTGCCCTATGAGCAGATTGATAAAGCCTATAAAGGGTACAACTACGCCATTAACCTGAACTCCATTAAACAGTCGCAATCCATGTTTGCCCGGCGGGTGTTTGAGCTGTTGGCTTCCAACACCATTACGGTCAGCAACTTTTCCCACGGACTGCGTTTGTTATTTGGTGACCTGGTCTTTACCAGCGATTCCGGTGAAGAGATTGTTCGTCGGCTGCAACCACTCACTGGCAATGCGTTAAAAATGAAACAGTTTCGTTTGCTGGCGCTTCGCAAGGTATTGATGGAACACACCTATCAGGATCGGGTGAATTATATTTACAGCAAGCTCTCCAACACGGCGCCATTAACCTTGCTACCCGCTATCACGGTGCTGAGTTATGTGAAGTCACCTGAAGCATTCGAGCGTATTCTGGCAAGCTTCAATTGCCAAAGTTATGCCCACAAATCACTGACCATTGTCTATACCGGCTTTGAGCCTGCCCAGGTTTTTGAAACTGAACAAATTAACTTACTGACACCACAGCAGGCAGAAGGCATGATGCTGGATCATTGGATCAATAACCAATGGCTGGCGGTGATGGTGCCGGAAGACTTCTATGGCATCGACTACCTGACCGATTTGGCTTTAGCTACACGGTATTGCCAACATAAGGTCATCGGTAAAAAGGCCTGTTATCGCTGGCAGGATGGCCTGGTACAAAGCTACCCTCAGGCTGAGTATCAGGAAGTGACGGGTATGACACTGCGCCACAGCATGGTGGCGGCAAGCGTACTGCCTTCAGTGACCCTGCGCAGTTGGTTAACAACGCTGTACACATGGAAAAGCAACGGGCCAGAGTTCAGTATCGATAGCCTGAACTATTGTCAGAATGGTGCAGAACACTGTGAGGCGCTGCCAGAGTTTCAGCCGCCAGAAGGCATTAATCCGGGCTTGAGCCTGAAAGATTTGCAGGCACAGGCAGAATCCATGGCTCCGGCGACACTGGATATCAGTCAGTTAAAAAGTATAAAACCGGCGGAGTTGGCAGAGCGTTTTAAGCCGGGGTGGGCGAGCCAGTGTGTGGCTGCACTGACCAATGATAAACTGCAAATCGTGTCACAGTTGCCGGATGGTAGCCATGAATATTGGTACAGCAACAAAGACTTTACCCCTGCAGAATTAAATTCAGTGGCAGGTAAGATCACTCTGCATCTGGAATCAACACCGGGCCTCAATTTGCAAGTGGTGGTTCTGTTTCTGGATGCGAACAAGCAGCGCCTTAACCACACCATTTTTGTTGCTAATAAAAATGCTGAGGTTGTTTTGCCAGAAGGTACGGCCTATTTACGACCGGGGTTGAGAGTTTATGCCGGTGGTAGTGCGGAGGTTAGCAACCTTTACCTGGAAGCCAAGCCAATAGCTGTACCCAAAAAACAGGGTTGTGGTGACTACCTGGTGCTGACCAATAACTACGCCAGCTACGAAGATCTTTATAAAAATGCGTTTGTTCATAGCCGGGTAAAATCTTACCAGCAAGAAGGCTTAAACTGCAATGTATTTCGCTTTAAACCGGATACACATATCAGCTTCCATGAATTTGAAGATGTGGATGTGGTTTCCGGTGGTAAAGAAGTGCTGGGAGCGCAGCTGTCGGGTCATCGCTACAAGGCGATACTGGTTCACTTTTTGGATGCTGAAATGTGGGAGGTATTGCAGAACCATATAGCTGATACTCGGATTATTGTCTGGTGTCATGGTTCTGATATTCAATCCTACCGTCGCAGAGCGTTTCTGTATGAAGCTGATGCTGAAAGAGAGAGAGCAAAAACGATAGGAGAGAAGCGGGATGCATTTTGGTTATCTTTACTGACATGCATGCCAAAAAATCTGCATATGGTCTTTGTCTCTAATTATTTGAAGAATTGTGTTGAAGAAGATTTGCAGCTAACGTTGCCAAAAGATCAGTACAGCATTATTCCTAACCCGATTAATACTGAGTTGTTCAATTACATACCAAAGTCACCGGAGCAGCGGAAAAAAATTCTTTCTATTCGTCCTTATGCGTCCAAAGTGTATGCCAATGATCTTGCTGTTAAAGCGATTTTGGAATTGAGTAAAGAGCCGTTTTTTAATGAGCTTGAATTTCGGATGGTGGGTGATGGCCCGTTATTTGATAAAACGCTTGAGCCTTTGCGGGAATTCAGTAATGTGATTATTGAAAAGCGGTTTTTGAATCAGGCTGAGATTGCTGCGTTGCATAAGGAATATGGGGTTTTCTTGTGTCCTAGTCGGATGGATACGCAGGGTGTTTCTCGGGATGAGGCTATGGCTTCTGGGTTGGTGCCGGTGACGAATGCTGTTGCGGCAGTTCCTGAATTTGTTAACGCATCTAATTCTGTTTTAGCAGAACCTGAAAACTACTCTCAAATTGCAGAAGGAATTGTCTCAATTTTTCAATCTCCAGGGGTTTTTTCAGATTTGAGTGCGGCTCAATCTAATCGGGAAAGTTTAAAGCTGAGTTTCAAGGATATATTTTTATTAGAGTATAGAGTTTTAATAGGTTTGTAAGGTTATGATTAACTTAGCTAAAGTTTCTTTAGATGAACTAACTACACTGTCAAATGGTGTGGAGTGTTATATTGATAACGATGATATCATTTCAATTTTTAAAAGAGAAGAAAGTTCAAGTGTTTTATTATGTTTGCTTCCATCTGCCCAAAATAGTAACATGCCCGTCAAGGAAGTATTTTTCAGTCGTTGGAAATGGCATAGTAAATTCCCATTCAATGTCATAAATATTTCTGACCCAGCATTAAAGGAACATAAGCTGCACGGCACTTGGTTTTTGGATAAGACTACTGATCATATTAAAAATATCTCTGAATTTGTTTCAAAGACGGCAAAGATTCTTGGTCTTGAAAAAATAATTTTCTACGGTTCATCTATGGGAGGGTTTTCAGCATTAATGTGTGCCTCTGAAGTTAAAAATTCCTATGCTATAGCCGAGGTGCCACAACTCGACCTAAGAAAATATTTTTTCAAAAATGCTATATCTCTTCTAGAAGAAAAAAACCTTTCTAATGAAAATATCGATTCATTTTATGAGAGGCACCCAGAAAGAGTGTCTGTAATAGAAAGGTTCAATAAAAACTCCAAAATACCAAATGCAATGATAATCACAAATAGAATGGATCAAGAATTTATAGATCATTTAAATTTAACAGTTGAATTGTTCTCTGATATCAAAAAATATAAAGAGTCTGGTGATATTACATATGAGATTAAAGTTGATGGTGGTCATTCAACACTAAGTGAAGATGATATCATGATGCATATTCATAATATTGCTAAAAGAAACTTTTCAGACACTGTGATTATTGATGATTTACTTAATAGCAGTGATTACAAGGCAGTTTTACAAGAGGCTATAGAAATAACAAAATCTGTGAAATATATCCGAGATCAAGAGGATGCTAGCAGATATAATAATGCAATAGCAATGTTGAATCATGCTGCAAACATTAATTTAAAAGCAGATTGGCCATTACTTAAGATGTGTGCAATGGTCAAACTTTGGAATAACTCATATACTGAAGAACTTCTAGGTTATGCACGTTCTGCATTTTCACGAAGAGAATCCATCGAAGGGTTTATTTATTTATGCAGAGGTATTATTACCCATAATACATACTCGGTCGCTTATAAAGAAATCGACGCTATTTCAGAGTCATCCTTAGATCATAACATAACAACACTAGGCAAGTTGTTTTTGTCTATGCTGCGTTACGAATTAAAAGACTATGATGGTTATTCTAAGCTTGTTAATGAATTTAATAAGTCAGATTATATCGGTGAAAGGCCGTATATAGCAATTCCTGCCTCAACTGTATATACAGGTAGGCCGTCGTCAAAATACGAAGGTGCTTTTTATGGACAGTACCCCTTAAAGTTAGTTGAATTTAGCAATAGGCCTTCTTATATAGTTAGTACGTCGGTAGATGAGAGTTATTTTCTAAAGTATGGTGAGTATATTGTAAAATCATTTTCGAAATCTTGTGCTCATGAATCAATCTTGCATATTAGTTTGATAAATAGTACCGAAGATTTAATAATTGCCAAGTTAAAAGAATGGGGGGCAAAATCTGTATTTTTTTCATTACAAAGCATAAAGACTGAAAAAAACGTAGGCCCTATTGCGTCACTACTTCGATTTTCCCATGTTTATGAACTCATTAGCAAGAATAATACACCAGTAGTCGTTTTAGACTTCGATTGTGTAATTAAAAAGTCATTTTCAGATCTCGTTTTTCAGGGAAACTATGATGTTTTATCAAGAGTGCTTGGTCAGAATGTTGCCCCTTGGGAAAAGTATACAGGAGGTTTTGCAGTATTCAATTCAACAGAACCTGCTGCAGAAGTTGCTATGCATATAGCAAATGTAGCGAGCAAAATGGTCAATATTAATACCTGTCAGTGGTGGATAGATCAAAATTGCTTTGAGGCTGGAATTAGGCTTACGAATTATTCGCAGGATAAAGCTCTAGTAAAAAATATTTATAACATACGTGACGAATATTGCTTCATGCCGGTTGGGAGCGGAGATGCCAAGTTGCATGTTTTGAACAATGCTATGTCGAGTATAGGAATAATTTGATTAGAAAAAATAAAAAATCGGGGTCAGGTCTTGATTCTTGAATAAAGTCAAGGAATTTTGATAATTCAAGTTTGCCCGGATCTTCTTTTCTCAGTTATTTGACATCCGCCGTTTGTGTAAATCTATCAGAACCAGTATTCATATAATTCTATTATGACCAGAAAATACTTCGGCACCGACGGCATCCGCGGCCGCGTCGGTCAATTTCCTATTACCCCTGATTTTGTGCAAAAGCTAGGCTGGGCTGCCGGTCGCGTATTACGCCGCCAAGGCAATAACCGGGTGCTGATTGGTAAAGATACCCGTATCTCCGGTTATATGTTTGAGTCGGCTTTAGAAGCAGGGCTTTCGGCGGCAGGGATGGATGTATATCTGTTAGGCCCGATGCCTACGCCCGCTGTCGCTTATCTGACTCATACCTACAGCGCCATTGCCGGTATTGTGATCAGTGCTTCCCATAACCCCTATAACGATAACGGCATCAAGTTCTTCTGTGGCCAGGGCTTGAAGCTACCCGATGAAGTTGAACTGCAGATTGAGGCGATGCTGGAAGAACCCTTCAGTTGTGTGCCCTGTGACCAGTTAGGCAAGGCTCGCCGTATTAATGATGCCGCCGGTCGTTATATTGAGTTTTGCAAAAGTACCGTGCAACCAAGGTTGGATCTACGTGGCCTGAAGGTGGTAGTGGATGCCTCCAACGGCGCTTGTTACAAGGTGGGGCCTGCGGTTTTTGCCGAGCTGGGGGCTGAGGTGATCTGCACCGGTATTGAACCCAACGGCACAAATATTAATGATGGTGTGGGTTCTACCTGTATCAACCATTTACAGCAGCAGGCGCTGGAGCATCGTGCAGACCTGGGCATCGCTTTTGATGGCGACGGTGATCGGCTGATTATGGTGGATGGTCATGGCGCCGAGCTGGATGGTGATGAGCTGCTGTTTATTATGGCCTGTTCAATGCAAGACCGTGGTCTGTTGCGGGACGGTGTGGTGGGCACGGTAATGTCCAACCTCGGGATGGAGCATGCCCTGGCCCAGCGCAATATTCCGTTTGCCCGAGCGGCGGTTGGTGATCGTTACGTTAATGAGTTGTTGCTGGCCAATGGCTGGTATCTGGGAGGGGAATCGTCTGGACATTTGATCTGCCGACAGGTGTCCACCACTGGTGACGGTATTGTGGCCGCTTTGCAGGTGCTGGCAGCGGTTCAGCACTCCGGCAAAACTCTGGCGGAACTCAAGCAAGGCATGAACAAATATCCGCAGCATATGGTCAATATTGCTACGACTGAACGCCGTGACCTTGCCCGTATTCCGGCCGTGAACCGTGCCGTTATTGAATGCGAGCAGGCACTGGCTGGCCGTGGCCGGGTATTGCTGCGCCCCTCCGGCACGGAGCCGGTTGTTCGGGTGATGGTGGAAGGGGAGGATAAGGCCGAAATCACCCATCTTTGCCAGATGTTGGCGGAGAGGGTGGGGCAGGTGTTGAAGGCGTTGAACGGCTGATTACAGTGTGAAAATGCTTTCGGTGATTATCCCTTTTCGTGAGCGACCCGGCGACCCGGATGCTATTCGGCGGCTGGATGCTGCCATTGCCTGTTTTTCCAGTATGAATAATATCGAAGTGGTGGTATTCGATACTGGAAGGCGATCCTCACGTTTGCAATTGTCACATGGCCAGCAGGAAAACCTGCGCTATTTTCATGAGTTTCAGTCGGGGGTATTTGCCCCGGGGTGGGTACGTAATGGGGCAGTTACCCAGGCAGTCGGTCAGTATATTTTTCTGTTCGATGCGGATTTGCTGATTAGCCGGGAAATGGTTGGTCAGCTACCGGGCTTTGTTCAGGAACTGGCATCAGAAGGGCCGCAGGCTTTTCGAATGTTCCCCTGCCTTTATCTTGCGCAAGCCTGTTCTGCCCATTTGTCGGTTGAATTTTTTAATCCAGCTGTGCAGCAGGCTTTATACCGAGAGGTGTTTGAATCCTGGTTTCGTGGTGAAGTGTGCAAAGTCGATGGCATTGCCCTGGCCTCCAGCTGTTTGCTGATCAATCGGGAGTGGTTTATGGCTATCGGCGGATTTCGGGAGGCGTTTGCCGGGCACGGCTGTGAAGATTTTGACCTGATTCATCGCTTGGCAGCCTTTTACCCCATTGGCCAACGGCCTGATGATTATTCCGAAGATATCAAAAGTCAGTTTCCGGCGGATTATCGGGGTTTTCGTCGTTATTTCAGCTTTTACGCTGTTCCACACCTGTTTAGCGGGTTATTTCTTTTGCACCAGTGGCACCCGAGGCCTTTGACTCGCCAATATCACCGTAAACGAAAGGGTAACGAAGCCCGTTTTGCACAGATACTTCGGGAGCCGGTTTTGACGCTGCCAAAGCCTTTGGCAGGTTGTATGACTGGAGGCCAGGTTTTGCACTTATTAACAAGTGGGGCTGTGTGTTCTGAACATAAGCTGGCAGATTTTGGCCAATGGTTACGTGAGCAACAAACGCAGGCGGGTTATCCGGTTAGTAGGTATCCCGGTTTTTCTGGTTATCGGGTCGGCGTAAGAAAAGCAGGAGGTACCCCGTGGCGCAAGTTTAGAAAACTGTTGTTAAACCCGAGTGCGTTTTTTCGTGACGCCATTTCGCGAAAGAGAGGGAAAGAACCGGTGAACAGTTCTTGATTATAGAAGGAGAGTAAGCCAACAGAACTATGTCACCTTCTCGCAGAACCCAGCACTAGCCTCACAGCTCAGGGTTCCCATCAAGTGCCCCCCACCATTCCAATATGCCGGTGTGTAAACAATTTCGGCTATCGCTCTACAATCCCGTCAGTGAGTTTTACCGTTTTCTTCTTTCGTCCTCGAAGATGTTTGTACTTTTTCATTGTCCACGCGACCAGTGTTATAACCGAAGCAAAACCGGGGTCAGGCCTTGATTCTTGAATGAAGTCAAGGAAAAATCTTCCCAATCCAGCAATTGAAAACCAGGGCTTGGCCAATATTTTCTCTGTGAAGGCTGGTTTCGATAACGTTCTAGCATCGTCCATCCAGGGCATTATGAAGCGCATCAAGGCTAAGGGTGTTGAGGTGGTGGTGTATGAACCGGTGCTTATAGAAGTGGAGTCCTTTAACTTACGGGTGAATACTGATCTGGACGAGTTCAAGCAGACTGCTGATGTGATTGTCTCCAACCGCCTGGTGAATGAACTGGCGGATGTGCTGGACAAGGTCTACGCCCGCGACCTTTTTGGATCGGATTAAAAATCGCCGGGGGCGATTTTGTTGAAGGCTTTAAAAGAGCTTTGTATCGCTTTAACGTTTCAACCCTCTTTTTGTGCGACCTGATAAAGTATTATGCTATATTGAACCTCTGAAGGCTTTATTATGGTATAAAATATGGGTAAAACCCGATTTGAGTACGATATAGCCAAAAGCCATGCCAACCGGGATAAGCACGGTATTGACTTTGATGAGGCTTTGGCTCTGTGGAAAGACAGTAACCTTGTCTGCCTGCCGTCAACAGTCAAAACCGATGAACTGAGGTTGCTCTTTATTGGTCAAATAAAATCAAAGCACTGGACAGCGATAGCGACTCAGAGAGGTGAGTGTCTCAGGATTATTTCAGTGCGTCGTTCTAGAAAAGGTGAGGTGGATCTTTATGAAAGCTGAAGACATTGACAAAAAGTTTGATTCGGGAGAAGACGTGCTGGAATACTTTGACACCGATAATCTCCTTCGGCCCAACCTGGAAGCCAAAAGGGTTAATATTGATTTCCCCATCTGGGTGGTTAATGCGTTGGACAAAGAAGCCAAGGCCATCGGTATTAGCCGTCAGGCTCTGATCAAAACGTGGATTGTCGACAGAATCAGGCATCCTTGACCGGGCAAAAACCAGCATGAGGTCTTGATTCTCGTTGTTGAATCGTTGAAGGTTCAAGCGCTTAAAAGAGCGTTGTAACGCTTTAACTTTTCAACACATTAACCTTTAACATCCGTGATTCAACGGGTCAGGTGAGTTTCCATATATTTTCTCAGCAAATTGTTTATCCGTGTCTGATATCCCTGCCGCTGACCCTTGAACCATTCCAGAACGTCGGCGTCAAGTCGGATAGTCACTGGTTTTTTCACCGGCAGGTGCAGCTCGGCCTGTTGGAAAAATTCATCGTCCAGTTCAGGTATATCAGAAGTGTCGATGTCCTCGTCACTCATGGCATTGAGGCGCTCCCAGTCAGTACGGGATGTTTTCTTCATAGTGTTGAACCTCTTTCCTGGTGGCTTTTCGGGCTGAGATGATCCGTAATACATCATCCACT
>JAQFVO010000709.1 GCA_027942505.1 Endozoicomonas sp.
CACGAAAAGTGTGCCCTTTTTGCGAGAAAACATATGACCATTCTGGCAACTACAACAAACATTTGCTCACCCACACTGAGTTAAAGCCTCACCAATGCAACGATTGCGGTAGCGGATTCAAGCAATTAGCCAAGCTGAAAAGACACCGGCTGACTCATATGCCACAGAAACCTTTTGCCTGTGAGCATTGCACCAGGCCCTTCAGCCGCCGGGACAACCTCCGACGACATCAGCAGACTAACGGCAAAACCGAGTCCTTAAGATGTTCTGAGTGTAAAAATGACTTTAAATGCAAGGAGTTGCTGCAACGTCATCTGAACACGCACAAAACAAACAGACCCTTTCCCTGCCGTTTTTGCGTGAAGTCGTTTAATTTAGCCAGAAACCTGGAGGTACACCTGCGAGTTCACACTGGAGCGAAACCGTATCCATGTCAGTACTGTGGCAAATCCTTCAGGCAGTCCGGCCACCTGAAAAAACACCTGGCAATTCACAGTGAGGAAAAACCTTTTGTCTGTAAGCGTTGTGACACCGGGTTTGCCACCGCCACAATGCTGAGAGATCATCAACAGACCCATACAGCAAAACAACATATCTGCTCGTACTGCAATAAATCATTTAAAATACCATACCATTTGCAAAGGCACTTGCGCTCTCACACCGGCGAAAGGCCCTTTCAATGTCCGCTATGCAAAAAATACTTTGTCAGTCAGCAGACCCTGAGACGGCACTCAGTTATACATACCGGCGAAAAGCCTTTTGCCTGTCCACTGTGCAATCAGAGGTGTACTCAACCTCACAGCCTCAAATTACATATGCAGATACACATGGGAAACAGGCCGTACAAATGTCCAGACTGCGACAAGTCTTATACCCGTGGCTGCTATCTGAAAAGACACATGCAGGTTCATAGCGGGAAGAGTCACTCACTACTGCCAGAAATGGTTCACCAGCCCGGCGAATCTCAAGATGCACCTGCACCTGCACGTGCAGATACCTATTGGAGTGAAACACTTTGTTTGCCAAATGTGCGACAAGAGATTCGCCCGGGCCTCCGCTCTCGAAGCACACAACGAGAGCCATCAAACAAAAGCGGCTGCCAGACAAACAACCAGAGTGCACCCTGATAGTTTAATGATTACTTCATCCATCGGATGCTCAACAATGCTAACAGTCAACTTGCCCAACAAAACCATGACCAGCCCGGAGCCATTGCCGAAATCTTTGCCCAATGGCAACCGTACGCTGACATGCCAAAGATACACCGCTGCTGTGCCCACCCTTCGAGCCAAAGACCAGGCGGATAATCAGGATGCGTCTGCCCGTCCTGGTGTGGCCCTCAAGCAGCGGGCAGATTCAAATATCACCCCAGCCACCGGCAATATGACTGGCCACAAGCCAGCCAGCAACAGTTCCACTATTTATGAATGCACACACTGCAACCAGCGCTTCAATAACAGGTTGAATCTGAATACGCATCTGCACACCCACACCACGGGAAAGCCACACACCTGCCAGTACTGCCAGAAAGGCTTTGCCCGTTCCAGACATCTTAAGACTCACCTGCGAACTCACATTAGGGGAACAACTATCCCTTGCCCTCAATGCCAGAAAGGTTTGTCCTGCTCAAATACTCTGAAGCAGCACATGCAATTACACTCCACAGAGCGGCGGTTTTCCTGCACTACCTGCAATAAAACATTTGTTAGTAACCGGAACCTGCGTATACATATGCGAGTGCATACCGGAGAGAGACCCTTTATCTGCAAGCAGTGCAGCAAAGGCTTTAAGCAGTCGAGCCACCTAAGTGCTCATCTGAGGACCCACAGCTATAAGAAATACTCCTTGTATGAATCTACTGTCTGCTCGTACTGCAATAAGGAGTTCCTATTCCCGAATGCGCTCAGAGCACATCTGCGAGTACACACCCGGGAAAAGCCCTTCGCCTGTACAGAGTGTGATAAAACATTTGCCCACCAGTGTGACCTGACCACACATACACGAATCCACACCGGAGAGAGACCCTTTATCTGCAAGCAGTGCAGCAAAGGCTTTAAGCAGTCGAGCCACCTAAGTGCTCATCTTAGGACCCACCGCTATACAAAACACCACTCGCAAGCATCTACTGTCCGCACTGCAATAGAATGTTTGTCCGCCAGTGTGACCTGATCGCACATACACGAACCCACACCGGAGAGAGTCTCTTTGTTTGCCCGACCTGTGACAAGAGATTCGCTCTATCCCCGGGTCTTAAAGCACATACCGATATTCACAAGAGAAAAGCTGACTTACTAGCGCAAGAGCCAAACAGAACCAATCCGACGGCATCTGATGGTTTATAATCATCCTTCGTTCAAAGGAAAAAAGGACACCCACTTTATCCAGGTAAAAATTTATGGGTGTCCTATTTTTTCTTTTTTTCTATAGCGAACTACCTCACATCGTCATGCCATTCAGGAGGAACAGTCTTACATGGCGCTAATTTGTAGCCTGAACAGTAGATATCCAATCCACCATTTTCATTGACACGAAATCGAAACATACGCTCTTTAGTCTTATCTCCCTTAGAGATAATATAAAACTTGACTTGTCTGTCACTGTCCTTTGTTACATCGTATTTTGTTTTGGATAGTACACGAATTCCAGAACCAAATACGGAATGAACAACCTTATACCCTTTCTCAGTCTTTTCGAGCTTTAACGATTCACCAGCCCAACCGTTGTCGATCTGGATCTCAACACCAACAAAGTCATCAATCGAATACTGCTTAGCCGTTGCCGAAATACAGAACAACACTAAGGTAAGGAAAGTAAAAAGCCTCATAGTTCCTCCTACATATAACGCAACAAAAAAAGACACCCGCAAAAAAACCAAAAAAGGACAAAAAAGAAGGACAAAAAAGGACACCCACTTTTTCCAAAAGATGATGGACGCCCATTTTTATCTCCTGTACTTTATCCTTTTTAATGAAGAACTGGAAAGCCAAAAAAAGACAAAAAAGGAAGACAAAAAAGGACACCCACTTTTTCCAGTTGAAAATTTATGGGTGTCCTGTTCTTTCCTTCCTGTTCTTTCCTATT
>JAQFVO010000765.1 GCA_027942505.1 Endozoicomonas sp.
GGCCTGATACCCATACCACCGCCGTCACTTGCACGGCGGGTGTCGTAAAAGGCAAAAAGCCTTGAACCACAAAGACACGAAGGCACAAAGGAAGACTTTTTTGCGTGTAGCTCAGACAAGTCCAGAAAAAACTTTGTGTCTTTGTGACTTTGTGGTTCTCCAGGGGCTTTTGCGATGACCTCCTTGGCTGTATGGCTATCAGCGCTTAGCGGCACTGGAAAGTGCTGCGGGGGTCAGAAATAGAGTTGCCGGGGTGCGGCCGTCACCCCGTATGCCGCAGCAACTTCTCGCAAAAATGCCCCGGCCACCTCAGCCAGCGCCCGGTAGAACCCGGTTTCGTCAACGTCGACCACCAGCTCCAGGTAACGCCCGGCCCACGGTAACAGATGGGTGGCAAGAAGCGTCTCTACGGCATCATCGTTCTGTGCTTCCATAAAGTAGGCCATGGCCAGCAGCATCAAGCCAAACTGGTCATCCGGCTCGTTCAACTGTGTATCAAGGGCTAGCTGGTGCCCGGCAAGAAAACGACGATAGTCTAACGATGTCTCACCCAGTAACAGGTTTTCCTGATCGAGATAGACCGACCCCCAAGGCGGTGCAGGCATTCGCCCCTGCCCTTCGAACAACAGGGAGAACTGATACGTTAACTGCTGCGGATCAATTGAACACATCTGAGCGGTGGCTTGTGCAATCAGGTCCGGATCTTCCCAGTCCAGCAGGGTGGGCAGCTCGTTCAGTGAGGTAATGACGCCCGAAGCCTGCTCTGAGGTGGGCGGGTAGTAAAACAGGGTGCCCAGTATTCTGGGCAGAACAGCGATAGCAGACAATTTGGTATTTCCGGCAAAAAAGAGGCCAATTGTAAGTAGCTGGCCATATGGAATCACATATTTCTGGCTACTTGGGCAGGTGCTATGCGAGGCACAACGGAGGAAGCATAGCCGTAGCTATGTGACCGGAGTTGTAACGAAGCAGAGCGCATGAACAAGGAGTCAGAAATATATGATTTCATATGGTTAGCTACTTATGCCAGGCAAGATAGTGATCAACCGCTCTCTTGCGAATAAAACGCAGAAATTCGCGGCAAACGCCGATGCTCTTGTTGCAGTTTTTCTCCCAGTGCTCGCAACTGCTCGCAAAGCTCCAGGTTGGTCAGACAGCGCAAGTCGTCAGACAGATAATCACGCACATGATCAATGGCTTGATCAAGACCATCCCCCCCCAAACGATGCAGCAACATGGCCAGAAACTCCTTTTGCGATGGTCGACCCTGGTAGTTCCGGCCGATCATACGAATACAGTGGCTCAGTGTTTTAATGCTCGACTGCTCGTAAACCTCTTGCGAGTCTATCCCGACATAATGCACATATTGAAAATAGAGTCCATGCCGGTCTGCATAGGGGTGATCAAACCTCACCCCGGCAATGGGGCGGAAACGAATGCCAGCACACTTGGAGTGCCTGACGTGGTTGGCTATGATGCTGAACTGACACTTTCGCTCCCGGCACAGGCTTAAAAAGCCTTCGCGATAAGCCTCGTCGCCACAATCGAACAGCATGTCCAGCTGCCGAAAAGGGCTCATGATCTGCGTTCCCCCCAAGTCAATAACCTGAACGCCCTTGCGGTGCAGCAACGTCCTGACATAACTGGCGCGCCACGAACGCTCTTTTCCCAGCGGCTGACCACACACTAACGGCGGCAGCAGCACAGCCGCCAGGCTGACATTAGTCGTGAATCGTCTTAACCGTTTTTTTACCATGGGCGCATTGCAGTTAAGCACCTGCCCCGGGCCAACGTTCATGATGCGAAAAATGTATTCTGTGATCAGCTGCTCGTAAAGAGGATGGTGATGGTTGACGACACTCAGCATCTTCACCATGGCACAGGTGGTATTTCTGCCAGATACATAGCGAACGTAACGCTCTTGATTGAAAAAACGATACATGACGTTCAAATGACCGGCACACCACCGGGTGATATCCTGACGAAAAACCGGGTTACGCGGTACTGGCACAGGCACGCAATTTTTGCCCTGACCGCCCCAGGTCTCAACAATGCTTCTTCCGCCCCCTTTCCTATTAGCAAGGTACTGGCCAACTGCCGTGAAGTAGTGGACGGAATCCGTGCGCAGCAGACTCAGTGCCGAGGGACAGAGCCAGAGCGGGCTGAGTTTGCTGTACTTGTACAGCGCGTAGGTCACCAGCCCGGGATTCCACTGTTTTGGGCAATCTCGCAACTCCGGCCATGTCGGCACGGGTCGCTTCCTGTTCAGCAGCTTTACCAGACTCCTTCTACGACCATTTTTCAACATTTTCTGCCATTGATGATCCCAGTTATCAATCTGAAACAGCTGCTCACCAAACATCGACTCATAACACTCAGGAAATACCTCCTGAAAAGAGCGCCAGAAGCCATCGCCGTAGCTGACCGTAATTTCCATGCCAGCCTTGACCGGCTGCAGCGACTTAACAAAAACCCGGCTCCCCCGGTGTTCGTCCCGAATGCGGACAAACGCGGCATTGGGCTTCCCGGGACGGCTGTCGTTGGCAAAACTGCCACCTCCCTGACCGAATTGTGGCACCTGTACACACTGGAGAACCTCGTGGTCGGAGATTTCAATCAGATGGCTCCATGATCGATAACAGGCACCTATTTTTTCCCACATCACCTTGCGCTCACGTGCATCCGCCGGAACGCTGAGAACCTCGCCGAC
>JAQFVO010000805.1 GCA_027942505.1 Endozoicomonas sp.
GCTGTTGACCACCTGCTCCTGATCGATTGTCCCACCTAAGGCATTGACAACAAACTGACCAATACCATCGGACTGTAACAAGTCATTGAGATCAACACTGTCGGGGTCGGCATAATTTGCCAGATCAGCCACCGTCAGGGTTTTCTGCCAAACATCCCAGTTACCATCGGAATTACTACTCCAGACCACCTCGATGGAGCCGTCGGCCAGCTGAGTGATTGCCGGTTGCACCTGGTCACCACCCGTGGTGGTGTTGATCAGCATTGAGTTACCTTTGGCAGTCCCATCGTTACCGAACAGGCGGGCATAGATACCGTCCTCATCAGCATCGGCGGCCACAAATGAGGCAATAAAGCCATCGTCAAGGGCCGTCAGCTGTAGATTGGTTTCGGCCGTCACAGCACTGTCACCGGCACTGACGGCAATGGCACCGCCAAGCCTGGTGGCACCACTATTCCAGCGCTGGACATACCAGGTTCCGGCACTTTCATAGCTGGTAACAAGCGTACCATCACTGAGCTGTATCACCTTGGTGAGATGATGGCTGGAAGCGTCAACACTGGGCTTCGAACTACCAAAAGAGACCGGGCCATGGACATCGTTGCCATATTGATTGACTATTTTCAGTCGGGCGCCGTTGCTGTTTAACCGGTTATCCCGCCAGGTTACGGCAAAATTACCGTTATCAAGGCCTGTGATACTCGGATCTGTCCACCTCCAGTTCGTCGAAAGAAGTTCACTGAACTTATTTACTTTTAACGTACCCGATGAATCAAAGATGCGATAATTTAAGTATTGATAATTTCCGAGATAAGCGGTGTCTATAAAGGACAAGGCGTAGCGACTGCCGGCCGCAGTAATTTCAGAGCCGTATTCACCCGCTTTTGCGTAGTTTGCATCGTCGGTCAAGGCTGTGCCATCAGCACTGAAGAAACGTACCTTACTTTTAATCCAGGAACCGCTTTTATAATGAGACCAGCTGACGGCGAAACGGCCACTATCGAGAACCGCCACACTTGGCAACCGGAAATCTTCGCCCGAGCCAACAAGCGTATTATTTACCGTGAACTCCCCGCCAACCGGATTACTCTCAGCGTCATAGATCTGGGCCTTCAATTCCGAATTGTCATGTTTCCAGACAACGATACGACCACCATTGGGCAAGGCCGCTACGATGGGTTCGTTCTGATCTTCGTTGGAGGCATAGTGTGCTTTCTGTTCCTGCTCAGAACCCTGAGAATCGAAAGTCTTGCCAACAATCAAATTACCATCACTGATCAGTGTGTTGATGATATCTACATCGGTATTGCCCAGCCCCGACAGATCGACACCTTCAAGCTTCACTTCCTGGAGAATGTCGCCACCGGAGCGGGAACGAATCTTGATGGTGCTGTCACCGTTGGCGAAACTGAGGCTCAGGTATTGATCGATCGAGTCCCCTTGCCCACGAACCAGTACTCCGCTCAGGTCAAGCGCATCTCCCCCGGCACCGACCTGGAAATCCCTGATGATATCTTCTGCAGGGTTGGCAGCCGTTCCCAGGTCATCCGTACGCCAGATAAAGACATCAGCACCATCTCCACCGATCAGGATGTTATCACTTCCGGAAATGTTGGTGTCATGGATAGAATCAGCAGCATCCGTACCCCGTGTTATCCAGTCAACATTGGAAGGCGTGAGATGATTGCCTGCCGAACCACTATCCTGTGTATCACCATCGAGCAT
>JAQFVO010000819.1 GCA_027942505.1 Endozoicomonas sp.
AGAGCGTCATCACCACCCGGATATGGTGCGGTGACCTGAATGGGTATGGCGTTACCTTCCGGGTCTGTTGTGCCCCGGGAGTCGGCGCAATGGAGCAAATTTCTCTCCCTGTCGTAAAGCCAGGCCAGACAATGGGATTTATCCCTGCTGATCAGCGCACTCAGTTTGTAGGGAATTGTACTGTCACCCGAACTGGTGGGCAGGTGGACATCTAGCTGCCAGTCGATATTAATCTGCTGTTCAGCTCTGTACTCGGGCAAGGCTGCGATCAGTACCTGTGGACAGTTGTCCTGTTCAGGCAGCAATTGCTGCGCCATCCGGTCGCCGCGCTGAGCTTTTATTCTCTCCATCCAGGCCTTAGAGATCATCTCACTCACGTTGGTGGCCCGTCGATAGATGCGGGTAGTGATAAGGCCTTTATTGGGCGTTTGAGCGGTGTAACCGGACATTTTTTGCTCTGTCACTATTGGTACGACCATGTCATCGGTCTGCTTAATGGTGAGTGAGCGTAAAAATCGTCGATTCTCATATGGCTGATATACGTCGTCACCCTCTGCGGACAGGAAGAGGCCATTCAATTCATTCTCTAACCAACTGAGTACCCAGTGGTTGGTATACTCTAACGGGATTGCCCCGTGGACGATATGCCAATCTTTCGGATACGTAGCACGCATTATTAATTTGTTGTCTTTGAAATAGGAATTGTCGTAAGAAACGACAGCTGGGTTGCTTGGGGAGCGGATTTCAGAGTAAGTGTCTTGGTCAGATTCCAAGTTGTCGGGCACCAAGGGGTGGAGAATCTTTTTATTAAGGTTCTCTGATTCCTCTTCAGAGTACGCAATCAGGATTTGGTCGCTGACGATGTCAATAAAAGCAACTGGCCTACACAGATCAGTCTGGTCGGACAGGTGCGTATGGGTATGACAGTCGGTATGCCCATAGATATCGTTGAGAAGATATTTGATGATGGTGGTCGGGTTCAGATTAACAGGATTATCAAGCGGATAGATTGTGCGTAAGCGGTGCAAATCGCCACTCGGCAAGGGAGTACCCGTCTCTCGATCGAATTCAATCGTGTTAAACGCCTGGAGTAAAGCTTGCAGGGTTTGCATAGCCCGGATGTCCCTGCTACCCGATATATCCGATAGCTGCTGATGAATTTCACTGGTGATGACGTCAGAGAGCCGGTTATAGGACAAGCACATAAACAGCGCGTCGAGGGGACTGTTATCAGCGATGGCCCGGACGCCGGTATGGCGGGTTAAGATAACTTCCCCATAGCAAACCGTCTCACCCCCTGGTTTGCGACTCGTTGCTCTAAGACTGGCCGGTTTGCGAGATGCTGGCGCTGTTGGAGCTGGAGGAGGTTGCTGAATCTCCGTCAAAAAGTTTTCCAGTTTTCCAATATCCCGATCGCACTGTCTTTGAAGTTGTGTCAATTGGTCGTTGCGCATCTGACTATTGGAGCTTGTCGAGGCATTTGCTTCGCCTGCGCCAACGTAATTATGTGCCGTGGATGGCAGGCTGGCGAATCTTTCTCCTATCTGCAGGCGCTGACTGCATGGCTCTGGAGCCAAACTGGTACATCTATCAGAAGGGTTACCCGCGATGAGTGGAGGATTCATTGCTGAGGCATATGCTCTGCCTTCGCTATTGCCATTCTGTCCCGGGGGCTGACTTATACGTCTTCTTTGTTGGTCATACGATGCACCCTGCGAACCGTTTGCCCCTGAAAGCATATCGGCTAATGAATCGCGAAGGTTGCCCGGGGTGAGTGAACGATATGACTGTGGTGACCTGCAGCTATAGTTTCCACTGTCCATGATACTTCGATTCCTTTAAAGCGGGTTTGAGCCGGCGAGAGCACGGCAGGCAGAGGATTCTCGACCTACTATATGGGACTAATAAACGGAACAAAGGTTCATTTTTGTTGTGATTTAATGGCGCAAGACCCGCCTGGCTCTGAGTAGCCGTGCGGGTAGTGAAAAACCTGAGGCTCAATCACGGGAAGGGGTTGTCGCAAAAGCCCCTGAAAAGAAGGGAACCACAAAGACACGGAGACACAAAGTTTTTCCCGGGCCTCTACGCCCGGCAGACAAAAAAGGCTTCCTTTGTGCCTTGGTGTCTTTGTGGTTCAACGCTTTTATGCCTTTTGCGACACCCTCGGGAAGGGGTGGTTACAAATTTGTCGTAAAGCCTCGCCTGCAGGGCTCGGCGGCCGGATAGGGCGGGAGTGTCACATGGGGAACTTCTTGCCACCACCGAGCATGCCGCCCAGACCACCGGGCAGCTGGTTTTTCATGGACGACATGCCGCGCATTAACTTGTGCATGCCACCTTTTTTAGTGACTTTTTTCATCATCTTGCTCATCTGTTTGTGCTGCTTGATGAGTCGGTTGATGTCCTGAACCTGGGTACCGGAACCGGCAGCCACCCGCTTTTTGCGTGAGCCATTCATAATGTCCGGATTGGCGCGCTCGGCAGGGGTCATGGAGTTGATGATCGCCTCCATCTGGACAAAAATCCGGTTGTCCACCTGGCCCTGCATCTGTGATGCCATATTGCCCATGCCAGGCAGTTTGTCCATCATGGAGCTGATGCCACCCATTTTTTTCATCTGTTGCAGCTGATCGCGGAAGTCTTCCAGGTCAAATCCCTTGCCTTTTTTCAGCTTGCTGGCCAGTTTGTCGGCCTTGCTGCGATCGAGCTTGCGTTCGGCCTCTTCGATCAGGGAGAGAACGTCGCCCATGCCCAGGATGCGCGACGCGATACGGTCCGGGTAGAAGGGCTCCAGGGCATCGGTCTTCTCGCCCATGCCGATAAACTTGATGGGCTTACCAGTGATCTGACGAACGGACAGGGCGGCACCACCACGGGCATCACCGTCAGCTTTGGTCAGGATGACACCGGTCAGAGGCAGTGCTTCGCCAAAGGCCCGGGCGGTGTTGGCAGCGTCCTGACCGGTCATGGCATCAACCACGAAGAGTGTTTCAATGGGGTTGACGGCGCGGTGCAGATCCTGGATTTCCGTCATCATGTCCTGGTCGATGTGCAGGCGACCTGCGGTATCGACGATCAGTACGTCAGCGTGTTTGATCCGGGCTTCGTGGATAGCGCTGTTGACGATATCCACCGGCTTTTGTTCGGTACTGGAGGGGAAAAAGGTTAATCCGGTCTCCCCGGCCAGGGTTTCCAGCTGCTTGATCGCTGCCGGACGGTATACGTCAGCACTGACCACCATGACCGATTTCTTCTGGCGCTCTTTGAGCCACTTGCCCAGTTTGGCCACCGAGGTGGTCTTACCGGCACCTTGCAGACCGGCCATAAGAATCACGGCGGGGGGTTGGGTCGCCAGGTTCAGTTCGTCGCTGGTCGAACCCATGACCTCAATCAGTTCGTTCTGGACGATTTTGACAAATGCCTGACCGGGGCTGAGGCTGGACTGAACTTCCTGCCCGACGGCCCGGTCCTTCACCCGGTTGACAAACTCTTTGACCACCGGCAGGGCGACGTCCGCTTCGAGCAGCGCCATCCGCACTTCGCGCAGTGTGTCCCTGATATTGTCTTCGGTCAGTTTTGCCTTTCCGGTGACGGTTTTCAGCGTCTTGGATAGGCGTTCGGTTAAGTTCTCGAACATTCTGGAATATACCTTGATTAAGGTGTTTATGCGGGTATTCAGGCAAATTTTCGCCATTATACAGAATCAATGCTAAAGCGGCATTCTCATTTCACCGCCCGGTATCAGGGCTGGTCACAGGGTGTTTGTTTCGTGCAGGGGTTTGTGACACACTTGACAACGTTTGCTTCTGGGGGTTACAGGCTTTTATGGGCGTGGTGTGGATCAGTATCGGTGCACTTTGTTGCTACCTGGCGGGTGCGGTTGGACAGTGCCTGCGCAGTGCCGGGTACAAGGTGGCCAAATGGATGGTATTATCGATTACTGCTGTGGGGCTGACGTTCCATACGGCGGCGTTGTATGTTGCCATTCATACTGATCACGGCATCAATCTTGGCCTGTTTACCATGTGGTCGCTGGCGGCGCTGGTGGTCACGGCAATGGTGCTGCTCAGCAGTGTGCAAAAGCCATCAGAAAGCCTGCTGGTGCTGATTTTGCCGATCACTATGCTGGCCATCACCCAGGCCTTGCTGGCGCCGGTTGAGCGCATTGTCTGGAATCCTCCCCCGGCCATGGTGGCTCATGTGCTGATCTCGGTTATGGCCTACGGTATTTTAATGGTGGCGACTTGCCAGGCCATTTTGCTCTCTTACCAGGAGCACCAGCTGCGCACGCATCGCCACACTATACGAACATTGCCGCCTTTGCAGACTATGGAGCGCCTGCTGTTTGAATTTCTGGTGCTTGGCGTTGTCCTGTTGACGCTCTCTTTGGGTAGCGGATTTTTCTTTCTTGAAGATATGTTTGCCCAGCGGCTGGTGCATAAAACCGTGTTGTCGATTACGGCCTGGTGTCTGTTTGCGGCACTGCTGGTTGGCCACTGGCGTTTCGGTTGGCGCGGGCAGAAGGCGGTGCGCTGGACGCTGGCTGGTGGGGTTTTTCTGGTGTTGGCTTATTTTGGTTCGAGGCTGGTGGTTGACTGTCTGTTATCCGGGCAGTCGTGCTGGTGAGCTTCTTTGAACCACAAAGCGCATAAAGGAAAAGAAAAGCTTTTCTTTGCTGTGAAAGAAAATTGCCACGGAGGCACAGAGACACGGAGAAAAGAAAAAAGCTTTTCCTCTGTGTCTCCGTGACTCTGTGGCTAAAGCTTTCATGACAGAGGGTGACCAACCATCGTCATGAACATTTGTGACTAAGAGACAGCTCGCCTTCTCTGCGCCATGTTTTCACGAGCCATCATACAGGTTCGCATTTCCGGTAGCTTGAATAGAACCGCTTCCCATTGCGGCATTGACGTCTGTACAGTTTTCCAATAGCAAGTTTGCCATTTGCTGATTCTCTGCCTGGACCGCAATCATCAGCGCGGTTTTGCCATCTTGGGTGCGGTCATCGCCGCTGGCACCGTGCTTCAGCAACAGAGTGACGATATCCACAGAGCCTTCTATTACCGCCAGCATCAGGGGGGTAAGACCCCTGTGATTTTTGTAATTACCTAGGGCAACATTGACCTTGGCGCCGCGTTCCAACAAAAATTGGATAATGTCCAGATTCCCGGTCTCAATAGCGTAAAACAGGGCTGTCCGGCCCTCATTAAAATCACTACCACTCATAGAGGCGTTAATGCAGGCTCCTCGTTCATACAACAACGTGAGTATGTTGAGATTCTCACACTCGACAGCCAGGCAAAGCGTTGTATAGCCATTTATATCAGCGGCATCGACGTCAGCATTGTTGTCCAGTAGCAGCTGGACAATGTTGAGATGATCTTCCAGGACAGCATGCATCAAGGCTGTAAAGCCATAAGGCGAAGCAGCATTAACGTTGGCGCCGTGCTTGAGCAACACACGAACGATGTCCGGGTGCCCGTATCTGGCTGCTGACATCAGGGCTGTTGTGCAGCCTTGATCGGACATGTCGTAGGCAGCATTGACGTCGGCACTGCTTTCCAACAACAGTTGCACAATGTCAAGATGCCCTTTTATAGTGGCCAATATCAGGGCCGACGTGTCATTGCCGTCATTGCAGGGATCGACGTTGGCGCCGTGTTCCAGCAACAGCCTGACAATCTCCAGATGTCCTGCCCTGGCTGCCAGCATCAGCGCTGTCAAGCCATTGTTATCCGCAGCGTTCAACAGGCTGTTATTGATATCAGGGCAGTAGTTCAATAGCAGTTTTACAGTTTCGTAATACCCCTTTTGGGCAGTCGACATCAGGGCTGTCCAACCGAAGTTTCGCAAGGCATCACTCTGGACGGCGTTGATGTTGGCGTGCTGCTCCAACAGAAGGCGGGCAATGTCCGCATGGCCGTTTTGACAAGCTGACATGAGTGCTGTCCAGCCATTGTTGAGCTGGGCATTACTCTGGGCGGCGTTGACGTCGGCACCGTGTTTCAGCAGGAGGCAGACAATGTCCAGATGCCCTTTTTCGCAGGCTGCCATCAGGGCTGTCAAGCCGTTGTTCAGTCTGGCATTAGTCTGTACGGCATTGGGGTTGGCGCCTTGTTCCAGCAGCAGGCGGACGATGTCCAGATGGCCTTTTTTGCAGGCCAGCATCAGGGCTGTTGTACCGTTCTTTTTTCCGGCATCATTGCAGATGGCATTGACGTTGGTGACCTGTTCCAGCAACAGGCGGGCAATGTCCAAGTGCCCTTTTTTGCAGGCCAGCATCAGGGCTGTTGTGCCACTTTTTACCCAGGCATCAGTCTGGGCAGCATCGACGTCAGCACCGTGTTCCAGCAGCAGACGGACAACGTCCAGATGGCCTTTTTTGCAGGCCGACATCAGGGCTGTAGATCCGGTTTTTTCTCCGGCACCAGTTCTTATCACAGCATTGACCATGGCCCCAGACGCCAGCAGATATTGAGCAACCCGCAAATGCCCACCGTCCGAAGCAGCCATCAACAAGGTGAGCTTATTGTCAGTAAGCGGTTCATGAAATATCAGTGATATGAGCTCCGGATCGGTTGCAAGCAACTGCTCAAGTGTTGGCAAGTCGCCATCAGATGCCGCTATCAGCGCCGGGTGTCCGATATAAGTACACTCCTTATCGGAAACACCAGACACCAAAACCAGAGGCACCGCCGTTGACCGACACAGGCAACAGGTCCTGTTGCTCAGTGGTCCGTCAAGCCACTTGGTAATGCAGTTCATATGGATCAGATGTCGGCAACGGGTCCGCACGACTGCCTCACCACTGGATTCAAGAGGCTCTCGACAGATACAGCAGGAGTCATCTTGCTGTGTGAAGCTGTCAGATAATCGCAACGCGTGACCGCTAGCATTCATAACATACGAGGAGTCAGCCAATTGAACACGCTTGGAATCTTCAGAGACGCAAAAGTTCAAGCTGAGGCTCATTTCTTTTACCATCAGCAAAAGCCAGAGTGGGCTCTTTCGAATTTTAAGTGGGTACGCAGGCTCTGTTATCCTTGGTAAAATCCAGCTTACCTGTCATACCTGATGATATTGAAGTGAGGTTTTCTTATAATCTCGCGCTTTTGACTGTCCTGTCTTTCTTATTCAAGCATCCGCTTTCATCAGTTTTTTCCGTGATCATCCATGTGCTCATTCCAAAACCGGGCCATTTATTGATGACCTCACTACAGCTGCCATCATGAGCCACGTAAAACATGAAAGCCGTGGTCTTAAAATGAATATCTGCTTCTCCTGGTTGAAAAGTCTTCTACGGGCATCCTGTTTGTTTTGTCAGTGCGACGTCATCCCTGTTTTTTGGTCATTTCGTTCCAATCAATCTTTGGCGTCCGCCATTTATAGTTTGTAGCAGCACCATGATTATTTCTGGCCCAGGCAACGTACTTTGAAGCACAGTCATGCAAGTTAGTTAAAACGCTAGGCGTCAAACTCCCCGTGAGGTTGTTAACCAACCATGCGGGTATTGAGCCCTTTGGATCAGAGTGTGCAATAAATTTAAGTTTCACCCCGCCAGTGGCAGCGGGTGCCATGTAATAACCGGAGAGTATCGAGCGGGCCCTGACAAATCCCTCTCGCTCAGGGCAGTCAGGATGGCAAACACTGTGGTTCATGATGATGTATTCGCCGTTTGTGAACTCCATCCATGAGCGCATGTTGCAGAAGTCTCGTTTCCCGATCAGCCAGTGAGGCTGCACTGAGTAATATCCAATGTCATTGCGAGGGTCGAGCTGACAGATGTTATACCCATCGATCATCTTCTTGTCCCAGGTTTTTCGGTAGTCAGCGTCGTGTAGAGTGTTGTATAACGTCTCGGGGTCAATATCGGGCCACTCAACAGTGGCACGGATAATGTTGAATCCGGTGCTTTTCTCACCGGGCTTTTGATCCTCTGGCCTTGACTCCACCAGAAGAACCTTCTGCTTATCCTTATGTACTGTCGTCCATTTGCCATCCTGACTCTTGGCTAAGTCACGCAGGCTAATGAAGTCAGGGAGCTGCATCAGCCTGTACTTCTGTCCTTTTGATTCAACAAAGACAGGGGCATCGGGACACGCAGTGTTCGTCCCTGTGGAGTTGGTTTGAATGGCTGGTTTTTCTGTTCGGTTATTGGTTTTAAACTCACCGTGCCCATCATCACATTGAATATGGTTGACCGTTGCAGAAGCCGTGGAATATGTCACCGGACAACATCGGGCTGCGTCTCTGTCTTCCAGGTGTTTTTTTGGCACTGCTGTTATTTGTTCTTTCTTGAACAACTGCTCGGGTAAACTGCAAGTAGAAAGGACTGCGTTGTCTTGTACAGAGACTGAATTTGTATTCCATAACCCACAATTAAGAGGTTGTCGGGATTCCAGCTTGCCAATTGGTCTACTGAATTGATCAAGTTGGGGAAAACTCTGACTGGCACGCATTTAGTAACCGGATAATTTTATTAGTTCACAGGCCTTCTCTAATTAGGCCTGAGAAAAAGAAATGTCAACCTGAACCTTCGCAAGCTCTATCTTTCCTGAATGTTAACTCAATCATCCTCCGCTTCGGGTAGCAACATCTCTGAGAAATGACACCTTTGTGTCGTTTTTGGGAGAAAATACCATCGTGGATAGATTTCAGGTGTTCTGTGGAATGGAAATTACCTGGTTCCATTTGAAAATGACCAAGTGCAGCTATGATGACCTGGTAAAGACAATCTGCATCCAGAGGCTTTGCTGATGTGAGCTCAACAATAAACGCGTGAAAACCTTATGTCCGATAGAGCTATATTGCTTTAAATTAAGAAAAAAAAGTTCTCAAAAATTTCATTACTAAAAATAATGGTTGCTTATTATTTCTTATCATTATTGATGCTTTGACGTATAATAAATTTTTTTTTGAGCGTTTGCAGGTGGTAAATGATGTTGACCAAGACCCAAGAGCAAGTAGTATTGGATGCGGTTAATGAAGCCAGCTCCGTATGGAAGCAATCATTCAATACTGGTAATGCTCAAGGTTGTGCAAATCAGTATGAGCCAAATGCCGTTATGGACGTAAAGCCATTTGGTACGTTTGAAGGGCATGACCAGATCTGTAACTTTTGGCAAGGACTCATTGATGATGGTTTTTGTGATGTAGAATACATTGATCCGGTGATTGAAGTTATTGATGAAAACAGTGCCCTGCTTAAATCTGCCTGGAAAATGAATAAAGCACACGGTGTTATTCACAAAGAAATCTGGGTGCTGCAAGATAACGGCATGGCAAAGCTCAGAGAAGATAGCTTTGAGGTTCAGGGTTAACCAGTAAAAGGACTGGTCTTTCTCCAGTCCTTCTTGTGTTACCGGATTTTTGAGTTGTACCAAACGGCGCACCGATAGTGGCAAAGCCTGATTCGCAAGCTTCTTTGTGAAGTAAGCATCAAAAAGCACCTGTTTTCTCCGTCGAATCTATTCAATGTGCGCAAACTTAATGTTGGAAATATTGTTATGTTTGATGAATTGTCAGAGATAAACTCTCGACCGAAACCGTTTGAGTTTTATAGCGCTAAAGAGTTGTGGACGGATGAGCATACCTCGAAGAAAATGCTTGAGTTTCACCTGAATGAGTCAATTAATCTTTCATCGCGAACTAAAGATTTTATTGATCGATCTGTAAGTTGGATCGTATCTAATTTTAATATTGGCTCAAATACCAGCATAATTGATTTTGGTTGTGGGCCTGGCTTATATACTTCTTTGCTAGCTGAACACAAGGCACAAGTTACAGGGGTGGACTTTTCAGAAAGGTCAATAAAATATGCAAGGAATAGTGCTGAGCAAAAGGGATTGAACATTAGTTATTATCAGGCTGATTATCTGGAGTTTGACACTGATAAACGGTTTGATCTGATCACAATGATTTTTTGTGATTACTGTGTGTTGAGTCCGGAGCAAAGAAAAAAGCTGCTCGCCAGAATGAATACATTGTTGAAGCCAGAGGGGAGGGTGCTGCTTGACGTATTCTCGGTAAGCTTGTTTGACAGCAAGAGTGAAGTTGCCACGTATGAATTTAATCAGCTCAACCATTTTTGGTCCGCCAATGATTATTATGGTTTTCTCAATACGTTTAAATACGAGGAAGAAAAGTTAACGTTAGACAAATACACGATTTTTGAAAAAGACAGGGCCCGTGTTATTTATAACTGGCTGCAACATTTTTCTGAGGAATCCATTAGAGCCGAGTTTGACACAAATGGTTTTGTGATCGAGCAGATTTATTCTGATGTAGCAGGTACTGCATTTTCTGAAAATTCCAATGAAATAGCCATTGTTGCCCGGAAAAGAACAGTTGGATAAGAATTAACCATTCGTTGTCTCAGTTTAGTGGAGGCTCGCGCCTACTCCCCGCTTCGGGAAGTTGAAGATGGAACCACGAAGGACACAAAGAGCACGAAGGATAAGAAAATCTCTTCTTTATGGTTCAGTTTTTAACTTTCCGAATCAGGGAGTCGATGC
>JAQFVO010001365.1 GCA_027942505.1 Endozoicomonas sp.
TGCGATTTTCGAACAAGTTAGTGTCTCTGTAGGCCTTGATTTTGCTCGTCGTAATCAACTGAGCGGGAATTGCTGACTCCTTAATACTTTTTGGCTTATAAGGGTTAAGTACGATTCTGAAATATCCTTTTCCAGCCAGGAAATCAGTATAAAAAAAAACCGGCACTTCGCCGGTTTTTTTTTTCGCACCGATCAGGGCAGTTGATCGAGATCCTCGTTTTCCTTTACCGGAACGATCAGGTCTTCCCGGCTGAGTTTGAGGTAGACCAGTATGTTCGAGGCAATATAAATCGATGAGTAGGTACCAACGCCCACCCCGACAATCAGTGCCACGGCAAAGTTATGGATCATGTCGCCGCCAAACAGGAACAGCGCAATCAGCACCATCAGCGTCGTGCCGGAGGTAGCCAGGGTTCGGCCCAGCGTCTGGGTCAGCGACACGTTGATGACCTCTTCGGTATCGCCTTTTCTGAGCTTGCGGAAGTTTTCCCGGATGCGGTCATAAACAATGATGGTGTCGTTCAGTGAGTAACCGATCATGGCCAGCAAAGCGGCAACCACGGTCAGATCAAACTGAAGACCAAGCAAAGCAAACAGCCCCAGGGTAAAAAGTACGTCGTGGGCCAGGGATAAAATCGCACCCACGGAGAACTTGATCTGGAAACGGAATGCGATGTACACGGTGATCACCAGCATGGCAAACAGCATGCCCAGCCCGCCCTGCTCACGCAGACGCTCACCGACCTGCGGCCCGACAAACTCAACGCGCACGGCATTCACCGTACCGGCGTAGTTCTGATCCAGTAAGGCGGCCACAGTAGCCCCCATCTTGGAATCATCGCCAGGAATTCGCACCAGAATATCACGGGCCGAGCCGAACTCCTGAACCACGGCGTTGTCGTAGCCGGCCACGCTGAGTTGTGCACGAATATCGGCGGTTCTTACCGGCTGGTCGTAGACCAGTTCGATCAGGGTGCCGCCGGTAAAGTCCAGCCCCCAGTTGATGCCTTTGACGGCCAGTGCCACCACCGAGCCGAGCATCAGGATCACCGAAAAAACGGTAGCCAGGGTGCGCAGCCGCATGAAATTAATCACTTTCATATCATCCATCACTGCCACCTCAAATATACAGTTTCTTCAGGTTACGACCGCCATGAGTCAGGTTAACCAGCGAGCGGGTCAGGACAATGGCTGTGAACATAGACGTCAAAATACCAATACACAGCGTAACCGCAAAGCCTTTGATGGGCCCGGTGCCCACGGCAAACAGGATAACCCCTACCAGTAAGGTGGTGATGTTACCGTCAAAGATGGAGACAAAGGCCCGGTCAAAACCCTCATGGATGGCTATCTGAATGGAGCGGCCGTTGCGAATCTCTTCACGAATCCGCGAGAATATCAGCACATTGGCGTCTACTGCCATGCCAAGGGTCAGTACGATACCGGCAATACCGGGCATGGTCAGTGTGGCGCTAAAGAGACTCATCACTGCCACCAGCAGCATCAGGTTCAGGGCCAGGGCAATATTGGCCAGCAGACCAAACACCCGGTAAACCACCACCATAAAGACCAACAGCAGCGCCAGACCGATCATGGTGGACTGAATTCCCATCTGGATATTCTCAGCACCAAGGCTTGGACCAACAGTACGCTCCTCGGCAAAGTACATTGGTGCAGCCAGAGAACCGGCGCGCAGCAACAGGGCCAGCTCGGAAGCCTCAGCAGTAGAGCCGACGCCGGTGATGCGGAACTGGTTACCCAGGGCACTCTGGATGGTCGCCAGACTGATCACGCGCTCACTTTGCTCAAAGGTTTGCACGGTCTCTTTGACCTGTTCACCATCGACCATTTTGGTCACGGTCTTGGTAACTGGCCGTTGTTCGATGAAGATAACCGCCATGGCCCGGCCAATATTGTTGCGCGTAGCGCGGTTCATGGCGGCACCGCCCTGACTGTCCAGGTTGATATTGACCTGCGGCTGGCCGGTCTGGCTATCAAAGTTGGACTGGGCGCTGGAGACCTGATCGCCGGTAATGATGATGTCCCGCTCCAGGGCAACCTGACCACGCCCCTCTTCGCTGAAACTGAACAGTTCGGTGGCCGTTCTGGAAGCGTTAGGCAGTGCTTCGAGGCGGAATTGCAGGTTAGCGGTTTTGCCAAGAATACGCTTGGCTTCCGCCGTATCCTGCACGCCCGGCAACTCAACCACAATGCCGTTACGCCCCTGACGCTGCACCAGCGGCTCGGAGACACCCAACTCATTAACCCGGTTACGCACCGTGGTCAGGTTCTGGCGCACGGCGTAATCTTCCACGTCACGAATGGCGGTTTCTGAATAACTGTAAGCCAGAACCGGGCGACCATTGACGTCGAAATTTTCCAGCGTCAGGTCCGGAAAGTTTTTGCCGATTACAGCGGCGGCCTGATCACGGGACTGGACATCATTAAACGCCATTTGTCGTGCGCCGCCGGCACGCTCAGGCATGGTACGATAGCGCAGCCGCTCTTTACGCAGCAGAGAGCGCATTTCAGAGGTAGCAATATCCATTTTCAGCTGGACGGCCTTGGCGGTATCCACTTCCAGCAGGAAATGTACGCCACCGGACAGATCAAGACCGAGCTTCATCGGGTAGGCACCGATTGAGGTCAGCCAGCCGGGCGTGGTCTGGGCCAGGTTAATGGCGACAATGTAGTCATCCCCAAGCGCCTCGTTGATCAGCGACTTGGACAGCTGTTGCTGATCAGCGCGGTTAAGGCGTACCAGCAGCGCGTTATCATCCAGCTCAACGGACTTAACGTCCACGTTGGCGGCACCGAGCACTTGCTCAACCTGCCGGGCAATACGCTCATCGAGCACTCTGGACGATCTGGCACCGGTCACCTGAACCGCAGGGTCGGCGGGATAAAGATTGGGAAGGGCGTAAAGAAACCCAATACCTACAACGAACAGAATCAGCAGGTACTTCCACAATGGATAGCGATTGAGCATGGCTCACCGGTTCCTGAGTAAAAAAAGAGACGCCGCCTGCCACACCTATACGACACGCGGCTATTATTTCAGTCCATTTTATAAAACAGCCAGAAAATAGGCAGCGAAAAACAACCTTGCCGGTGCTACTTGATCGCCTTGATAGTACCTTTAGGCAAAGTAGCAGCGACTGAACCTTTCTGGAAATTCAGTTCCATACTGTCAGCAACTTGCAGAGTGACAAATTCGTCGGTGACGTTAGTCACTTTTCCGAGAATCCCACCCGTGGTGACCACCTCATCACCTTTGCTGAGCCCGGCGATCAGGTTTTTGTGTTCTTTGGCACGTTTGTTCTGTGGGCGCCAGATAAGCAGCCAGAAAATCAAGACAAAGCCGCCCAGCATCACCAGCTGACCGATCATACCCGGGCCTGACATTGCTGCGGCGCCGCCTTCTGCTGCAGCGTGCGCCTGACTGATGAAAGGGATCATTCCAATACTCCGCATAGCGTTATAACTGTTGGAAACGCAATTTACCTGAAAAAGCGCCGGGCCGAAAGCCATTGAGATGGCTAAAATAGCCAGCCACTCTAATGGATTAGCACCTCGACAACGCACTTTCATCCTGCATTTGGTGAGGAACTGCTTGAAACACACATGGCAGCAGTTCTAACATAAAAACGTTCCGTGTTGTTGATAGAGATCAATAACGCGGTTAATCGCATGGTCGGAGGTGGGTAATAGTGCTCACAGACGCGAATCTTCAGGTGATGGTCAACTTGGGAATAGTGTTGGCAGGTCAGACAGATTGCGTCGTGTTTGTCCGGAGGCAGTTCGTGCGCTCACTTTTAAACAACACATAAACGGTAGAATAATGATAAAAAAAGTGATGATTGCAGCCATTTCGACACTTGCACTACAGGCTAACGCTGCGGGCATAACTGCCAGAGGGGTATCTCTGGAGGGTATAACTGTAGATGCAAGCGTATCCACCCTGGGTCTGGGTATCAGCGGCTCCTACCCACTTACGGATAGCCTGGCAATTCGTGGGCAGTACAATCAGTTCACCTACGGCACAGAATTTGATGATTCCGATATTAAATACGATGCCGACCTTGATCTTTCCTCAATTGGAATCATCGCCGACTGGTACGTGATCAGCGGCAGTGGTTTCAGGATTTCTGCCGGTGCTTATTACAATAACAACACTGTGGATGCGTCGGGTACACCCAAGGCCGGCAATCAATTCGACCTCGGTGGCACCCTATACACCCTTGACAGCCTGAAAGCTGATGTTGAGTTCGACAGTTTTGCCCCGTACCTGGGTATTGGCTGGACATCAGGTTCTGCCACTGAGGCAGGCTTGGTTTTCAGTGCTGACATTGGTGCTTTTTATCAGGGTTCTGCGGATATCACCATGAACGCAGCTGGACAAGGACTCGGCGAATCCGGTTTTGAGGAAGACCTGCAAAAAGAAGTAGAACGTCTGGAAGATGAATTAAAGAACTTGAAGATTTACCCGGTAGCCACTTTATCTGTCGGGTATCGGTTCTGACCTACCCGGT
>JAQFVO010000917.1 GCA_027942505.1 Endozoicomonas sp.
TCCCGTTTGACCCCCAGACCGTTCTGGTACATCCAGCCCAGGTTGTTTTGTGCCGTGGCATCTCCCTGGTTGGCCGCTTTGTCATACCAGAACAGGGCTTCGGTGTAGTTCTGCTCAACCCCCAGACCGTGTTCGTGCATCCAGCCCAGCTGATTTTGTGCTGAGGTGTTTCCCTGGTCGGCGGCTTTGTGGTACCAGAGTAGGGCCTCAGTAAAGTCCTGCTCCGCTCCCAAGCCGTTTTGATACAGCCAGCCCAGGCTATTTTGCGCATTGGCGTGTCCCTGTTCGGCGGATTTGTGGTACCAGAAGAAGGCCATGGTGGAGTCCTGCTCTACCATGACACCGCCCTGATACATCCAGCCCAGGAGGTTTTGTGCAACAGGGTCTTCCTGATCGGCGGCATTGTGGATCCAGAACAGAGCCTCGGTGTGGTTCTGCTCGACCCCCAGACCGTTTGCGTAGAGATAGCCAAGGTTGATTTGCGCGGGGGCGTATCCCTGTCTGGCGGCCCTGTGGTAAAAAAACTGGGCGATGACATAGTCCTGCTCCACTCCCTCACCATTGTGGTACATCCAGCCCAGGATATTCTGTGCCCTGGCGTCCTTCTGGCTGGCGGCCATGTTGAGATAGATCAGGGCCTCGGCGTAGTTCTGCTTCACGCCCAGACCGCTGCGGTACAAACAGCCCAGGTTACTTTGTGCCAGGACGTATCCATCGTCGGCAGCTTTGCGGTACCAGAACACGGCTTTGGCGTAGTTCTGCTGTACCCCAAGACCGTGCTCATGGAGCCAGCCCAGCCAATTTTGCGCCTCGATGCTGCCCTTGTTGGCAGCTTTGTCGTACCAGAACAGGGCCTCGGCATAGTCCTGCGCCACTCCCAGACCGTTGCAGTACATCCAGCCCAGGTTATTCAGTGCTGCTTTGTCTGTCGTGGTCCATCCTGCTCCGAGCAACTGTGCTGCCACCTCCCAGTAACAATTTTCCAGTGCCAGAGTTAACAGGTTTATTCCGTCCCGGCACGAGAGCTGTTCAGGGGGTAACCCGGCTGACAGAATATCCTGCACATCCTTAATCCGATTGCCTTCTACAGACCTTAACAGTTCGCTGTGCAGATTGATCGAGAGGAGACCTGAGGGAGAGCTTCCTGTAACCAGGCGGCGGTCCAATGGGCATCGTGGTGTTTCATTCAGCCATTGACTGGCACATTTAAGGTGAAATTGATGGGCACACGGCTTTAGCGTCAATGTGGATTCTTTTTTCAGAAAACGTTGTATAAAGACTGGTAAAAAAGAAAAACGGAGTCGTTCACTCGGTTCTTCTCCAAGTGCTTCCAAGCAGATCACACACCTATTAACTGACATATCCGCCTTATGCATAGTCCGTCAGAGTCTTTAACAAAGCAGAAGTTCAATGTCTGTGTGTGCCGGCAAGAGAGCGGTCACTCCTGAATACGGCAAACTGAAAATTTGAATGGAAAGTCGCGACAGGACTTTTACTATATCATTGTCGTTTGTTGGTTTGGGTGTGAGTGTTTGCCCTGTACTACCTGGAGTTAACTTTAAATAATTGCCAGATTTCAGGACAATTCCCTGAAGGTATAGTGTGACAGAGGTGTAGAGTTGGTCTGTTGGGAGTTGTAGTAGCGATCATAAGAGGACAGGCCCCTGTTAAAAAACGTCTTATGTCGTTCAATTTTCATTCCTGAACGGTGTTTACCGTGTCATTGTTCGATGAAGGTTTTGGCACCCGTAGCAAGATTCCCGAGTAATCAGGGAGCTTTCTCCGTCAGGATGTGCAACCGTTGCAGGCAATTGTGCCCCGGTTCAATTCAAGATCGGGCTCTGGGGTTCGGACGCAGTGCGTCCAGGTGAGTCAGCGCTACGGGATGTCCCTGTTTAACGGCTTTTTGGTACCAGAAGATAGCCATGGTGCGATCCTGCTGCACCCCCAGACCCTTCTCGTACATAAAGCCCAGATTATTTTGTGCCGTAGCATTTTTCTGGTTGGCAGCCTTGCGGTACCAGAAGATGGCGATGGTGTAGTCCTTCTTCACCCCCAGACCGAAGTGGTACATCCACCCTATGTTCTTTTGCGCTTCGGAGTCTCCCTTTTTGGCGGCCCGTGAGTACCAGAACAAGGCTCTGATGTAGTTCTGTTTCACCCCCAGACCTTGCTGGTACATCCAGCCCAGGCTATTTAGCGCTCTGTTGTCTTCGGTCCTCCATCCCACTCTGAATAGCAGCGCTGCTATCTCCCAACGAGCGTTTTTTAATGCCATGGTTAAAGGGTTTATTAGTTTCGGGCATGAGGACTGTCCAGGGGTTAACCCGGCTAACAGGATTTCCTTCACCTCCTGAATCCGGTTTTTCTCTATTGATTTGAGTAGCCGCTCTTGCGGATTTATCGGGAGGAGGACTGGGTGACTGCTGCCTCTGATTAAACGACGGTCTAACGGGCATCCCGATGATTCATTCATCCATTCTCGTATACATGCAAGGTGAAACTTATGCCCGCACGGCTTCAGGGTTAATAACGTACGTTTGTTCAGGTATCTTTGGATAAAGGCTGGTAAGAAAGAGCAAGACAGTTCTTCACGAGCCCCCCAATGAGTCCATCAAGGCAGATTGCACACGAATTAACCGAGTTACTCACTGTATTCATGGCCAGGTCGAACCTTCGACAAAACGAAAAGGTTGGAGTCTTTAAAGAAGCAAAAGTTCAGTGTCTCTTTGCGCCTGCAGGAGTGCTGTCGAGCCTGAATTAACGGGAGGCTTTTTCCTGCTGCCAGAGGCGTGTCCCTGGGAGTCGCTCTTTGAATGCCAAACCATCCCGCAGATAAGCGATTGTGCCTCAGTTTGCTGCAAGACTCGGTACGTTGCGTAGCAGCGAGTTCATGATATCCAGCGCCGTTACGTTGCCCTGGTCAGCAGCCTGGCGATACCAGAACAGAGCCTCGGCGAGGTCCTTATTGACCCCCAGACCACTGTGGTACATCTTACCAAGGTTAATTTTCGCCACGGCATTTCCCTGGTCAGCAGCCTTGCGGAACCAGTATTCGGCCCTGGCGTAGTCCTGCCTGACTCCCAGTCCACTCCTGTACATCCAGCCGAGATTGTTTTGCGCCACGCTGTTTCCCTGATTGGCGGCCTTGCG
>JAQFVO010000953.1 GCA_027942505.1 Endozoicomonas sp.
CCCGTTTAACCAAGGCAGCAAAACAGCGGATGTATGATGACGGCCTCTCTACTGATGATGTGAAAAACGCTATCCAGCTCACCTCTGGTAAGTGTGGACTCAATCAAGCAAGTCAGCATCTTTTTGATCGTTTTTATTTTGTTGCTAATCACAAGGTGATTGATCATTTGAGGGCATTTGCTTATGACGATTTATCTAGTCAATCAGTTTTTAAGCCCGGTATTGATGTGTTTGAGTGTTTCTGTGAAATAAAAAAACGATGGGTACCTGCTCTGGCACGAAGGAGTCTGCGTAACTTTCCTGAACCATTAGTTGACCGCAGATACTTGAGTATAAAAGACGATATGTGTATTGAAGGAAATGAGGATGAAATGTCTGTGACAGTGGATAGAGAAAAATATTTGGCCGATAAGGTTGCTGAGTGTTTGACCGAGACTCTTAGTGTCTTTTGCCACACCCTGCACAGTTCTCAAACTGACAGGGAAAAAGTCACCTTTCTAAGAAATTTGATCAATATGGAAACGTCGGTCTCTTCTACGAAAGATGATTCGATGGAGTGTGGAATAGTGGCGAAAGAAAAACGGCTTTCGGCAACTGAGTATCTGGCGCAGATTCGTTACGCTCAAGAAGATTGTGAATGCCAGTGTGATAATAGTACTCGATAAAATAAGGTGTTATTTTTACGACAATTGTAGAGTGCGGTAGTCAGGAATATAGTGAACTGTTAAAGGCTGCCAAACCCACTCGTCCGGCAGATTTTTACTGCCAGGCCAAAGCCGCCCTCACATCTCTGTTACGCTCCGTCACAACGGAGGTGGTGAAAGTACTGGAAAAACTGGTGAACGTGGAAAAGAGTGAACTGGATTCAGTGACGCTGGATTATTTGGGTGAGGCGTTCCTCGCCGCCGGTCGCGAGGTTATGGCTAAGTGCGGGAAAAAGGATCCTGCTGAGCTTGCCAGCAGCTGCGTTAAACGACTTTTTCTGGCTGACTTTCTGAATGAACTGCTGTCAACTGACCTGTTTTCGGAGAACTTGCTCGCAGTACGATACGTTACAACAAACAAAAATCAGGAAACGGTGCAGTTGACAGAAAAGGCTCTGAGCTGAACCAGTCGCTGAGAAATGTCTCCCGGGAGATTAAGAGACTGCTCGAACCGTATCTGGCCGCCACAGACCGGGCAGACCCAGGCGCTTGGAATCAGTTAATGCCAGAGAGCGGCTCGTTCACTCCTCCTCATCGCGCACACCCTGCTGAGCCTGAGTATCGACCATCTGGGCTGCTTGCAGGACATCCTCAACATGCCCCTTGATGCGAACCTTACGCCACTCATGCTGGAGTATGCCATTACTGTCA
>JAQFVO010001074.1 GCA_027942505.1 Endozoicomonas sp.
TGCAAGGGTTCATGCAGTATATTCGTGAGGCCATGGACGAAGCGTCACCAACAGCGACCCATTTCAAACTTCAACAAATGCATCTCGAGGGGGCTGCTGTTAATTCGATCAATTCAGCCCTGGTCCAGCTGGGCAGGTATAAAGGCTGGATTCAGTGATGTTATCGTAATGCCGGTCAACGGTGAGTTTGACCTTTTGCGACAGCCTCCCAGGGTGTCACAAAAAGCATAAAAGCCTTGAACCACGAAGAACACGAAGGAAAAGAAAATCTCTTCTTTGCCTTGAAAGAAAATTGCCACGGAGGCACAGAGACACGGAGAAGAGAAAAAAAGCTTTTCCTCCGTGACTCTGTGGCTAAAGCTTTCATGACAGAGGGTGACGAACCATCGTCATGAACATTTGTGCTCTTCGTGTTCTTCGTGGTTCCCTTCTTTTCAGGGCTTTTTGTCTTTTGAGACACCCGACTTCGCGCAAATGACAGTGGTGGTATGTGACGTTGGTATGGGTATTAACGCTTCCCTGCACCAGAAAGCTGTCCGAGAATAGGCTGCCCTTCGCGGCAACTGCTCCTGTGTTGCTCCTGCTACCCACTAAACTAATTAGCCGCCCTGACTCTGACGATGGGCCGGCTCCAGCCTACGAGGATTTCTCTGGTTTTTCCCCTGGAACTTTTCAGCGACTTCTCTTTTTCAGATTTCATTTATGAACTTCAGTCAGTTTTCAATGTCCGAATAGCGTTTGTAGACCTATTCCTGCCATTTTTCTCAAAGACGGTGAAAATGATATGGATGACCTGACTGCAAAGGTTGCAGCAATCCTTTTTGGTTCATCCTCTGAGACACAGAACCCTGACTCCAGCATTCCTGAACAGAGCAAAACGTGTCGGTCGAAGGTGGCCGGGTCGGACAGCGTCAGCAAAATACCTGAGCCCCGCGGCTCCGCTGCTGAAACAAAGTCGGCCCGGGATTACCACATATCAGCTGCCGACGGTCCCTCCCGGTCGGAAATCACAGCCCTCAAGAATCGTTGCGTCTCGAAGTACTTAAGAGGACAACTCAGTCTGATCAAAACGTTGAGCGAGTTCAAAAAAGATGAATTACGAATCATTATGAAACTGGCCAGCATCAGG
>JAQFVO010001118.1 GCA_027942505.1 Endozoicomonas sp.
AAGTGCACGCAACCTGCCAGAAAAGTTTCTTCACGTGCTGTTTTCAGTGATCTTTGTGGTTCAATACGCTTTACAACGCCGAGGCAAGATACATCTCCCCCCTATGAAACTAATTATCAATGCCGATGATTTCGGCCTGACCCGAGGTGTCAACCTGGGCATCATCGAAGCCTTTCAACAGGGTATTGTCCGCTCCACCACCCTGATGGTGGGTATGCCTGCCGAGCGCCACGCTGTTGAGCTGGCCTGTCAGCATCCTGGCTTGAAAGTGGGTATCCACCTGCGTCTGACCGCTGGTACGCCTATGGCCGATAACGTATCCACCCTGCTTGGTGAGACGGATCAGTTACAAAACCAGAGTCGTTTCTGGGATAACCAGAGCATGAACCCGGAAGAGATCGAGCGTGAACTGCGCGCCCAGATTGAACACTTCCTGAGACATGGCATCGCACTGAGCCATATGGATGGTCACCACCACTGCCATCGCCATCCACTGGTTGCTCCCATTGCCAGAAAGTTGGCTGAGTATCGAGTGCCTTTGCGTCCGGAAAATGAAATGAGCCAATACAGAGGTATAAGTCTGGGCTTTTCCGACCAGTTTTACGGTGACAATCTGAACCAGGAAAACCTCCTTGAGATTGTTCGCCACTATCTGGACAAAGTGCAGGTACTGGAATTGATGGCCCACCCGGCACTGATTGATGAGCCGCTGCTGGCAGCCACCGGCTACGCAATCCCCAGGGCCCGTGAGCTGGCTATTCTGACCGACCCATCGCTGCCCGAAGCCCTGATCAGCATGGGTGTTATTGTCTCTGATTATCGTTGCCTGAAGGATTAACCAAATATGGCTATCACACCATCAACAGAAACTGCCAGTAAACAGCCACTTCTGGTAGGCGTCGACGGTGGCGGCACTTCATGTCGGGCACGGGTCGCAGACCTGGACGGAAATATTCTGGGAGAAGGATTTGCCGGTAGTGCCAACCCTCGCACCGGGCTCGATTCAGCCTGTCGCGCTATCATGGAGGCAACCGGTCAGGCCATGGATAAGGCAGGCCTGGAAGAAAACGACTATGCCCGTATGTATGCCGGTCTTGGCCTGGCGGGTGCGAACCAGAAGAAAGAGCAGGATCTTATCCTGGGCTGGGGCTTTCCTTTTGCCGGTATTTTTCTGGAAACCGACGCCTATGCCGCCTGCATGGGAGCGTTTAACGGCGAGGATGGGGCAATTCTGATTCTGGGGACCGGCTCCTGTGGCGCCAGCCTGATTGCGGGTGAGATGAAGACGCTGGGCGGTTGGGGTTTTCCGATCTCGGATCAGGGCAGTGGTGCCAGTCTTGGCCTGGCCGCAATCCGTTACGCCCTGCTGGCCCATGAGGGTATGAAGGAAGAGACGCCGCTGAGCAAAGCGATCATGGCAACGTTTGACCATAATCCTGAACATGCCGTCGCCTGGCAGGACAAGGCCCTGCCCAGAGACTATGGCGCCTATGGACCGATGGTGGTGGAACATTTGGATAACGGCGACACTCTGGCTGAGCAGCTGATGCGTGACTGCGCCGAAGATGCGGCCATGATGATTCGCGTACTGCACCAGCGAGGTGCTAAACAGTGTGCCCTGGTAGGCGGGCTGAGTAAGTTTGTGCTGCCCTGGCTGCCAGAAGATGTGGCAGCCATGACAACCCTGCCACAGGGTGATGCCATGCAGGGTGCTCTGTTGATGGCGGCAAAGATGTTGAATTAATCCAACAGGTGCTATGGAGTTGTCCTGTAATGTGGAAATTATTTAAAGACAACTCCTATGGCAGGAGAGGCGGGCTTTTATTTCCGGAGGATTTATCCCGCATATTGCCTGACAAAGAGCAAGACGATGGTTTTATCAAAGTGATATAGAATCATCGTCTATATAAGTAGCTGGCCATATGGTTAGCTACTTAAATCAGTTGTCTTTTACCGTGTCTGGTCAATATATCTTCACTGAGTCAGTGTTCTGGCGTTGACTCGCCGGGATTATCAGGACGTCATAATCAGCTTTTGGTAGCCGGGCTATGTACAGCAGGGGAGTTTGGCTATCGCTCATTGTTCCCCGATATTTAGTCTACGCTATGGGTCCTGAAGTGAAGTTGTCAGCTAATTGCCCGGCAAATTATTTGCCAGCTGGGTTTTTCTTTGTCTGTGAGACAAGTGATGACACAAAGGGCTCAAATATGCAGGTCAGTGGTTCCAAGATCTGTGCGTTGTCTGAACGCGCTCTTCATGGATATAAGTGCGACAAGGAGCTGGAAATGGTTATGGTGTTATCCGTGGGTCAACGAGGAAGTCTATTTGATCTTGAAAAACAAGTCGAGAATATTATCCGGTCTGCACCGAACAACGTGAATGAGGTGAGTTGGAGGGTACTTCGATCGATTGACGTAACAGCAAAACCAAAGTAATCGGCCTATCAGATCAAAGAAAAATCCCGCAGAAAACCAATTAGAGCTCAGACTAATAATAAGGTAATTGGTTGAAGCATAAACAAACGCCACTGCCCAGGTCTCGTTCTAGGTCTTGCTCTCTATTGGTCCTGAGAGTTTTTCTGGAGCCATCA
>JAQFVO010001140.1 GCA_027942505.1 Endozoicomonas sp.
AACGCATTGGCCTGTCTGTACCAGAATTCCAGTGTGTTACCACCGAAATGGTTGCGGCCATTGAGCAACACTCTCTGGATGTCCACCACCTGGCTTCCTACATTCCCGGCATAGCTGGTGAACTGGCGTCACTGACCTGCCTGGCGGATATCAAAACCCATATCGATGCCCTGCCGGCAGTCAGCCGGGACAAAAGAACGCAATGGCTGGCGGGCCTGTCGCAATTTATCGCCAGCCATGACTTTTATGAGCTGGTTAAAAATTCTCCAGCGGCCCGAAAGATCAGAAGCCTGGAGATGCCATTGCCGCCACTTATTGTCCGCAGCTCCGGCATTAACGAAGATAACTACGGCGATGCCCAGGCGGGTAAATTTCTCTCTGAGGTTCAGGGAGGTGAGGATGTGCTGCGTACCTGCTTCAAGGTCATGGCCTCAGGTTACCGGCCTGAGGTGTGCACCGGCTTGCAACGCATGGCGCTGGTTATCCAGCACTGCATTGACTGTCGCTATGGCGGCGTCGCCATGAGCTATAAATCACTTCGCGATGATGAGATCAGGATTGAGTATACACCCGGCCAACCCAAAGGAGCGGTCGCGGGACTGTTCCAGGCCTCTGCTCACCGCATTGACATCAAGCGCAACGCTAACCACTCAGAATTCACTCCCGGAGAGATCCCCAGATGCTTCACCCTGCAAAGGAGCCCCACTACAGAGGGTGGCTACACAGAGGTCGAGATCACTAACCCTGTCAGTGACAGCAAAAAGCAGCGACTCAGTGATGACCTGGTTGCACAGCTGAAGCAGGCGGTGATGAAGCTTGAAGATCTGTTACTCTGCCCGGTGGATGTAGAGTTTGCCATTGATCATCAGGATCACCTGTTCCTGTTACAGGTGCGCCCGATCACCCGGCTCTCTGGGGGTATGGATTTTGCCATGTCTGCCCCCAGTGACACCCTGGCCACTGGCGAAGGAATCAGCGAAGGCTATTGCACCGGCACACTCTGGTCGGGGACACATCAGGATGCCGACACCATGCCAGAAGGAGCCATCGTTATTGCCAGACATGGCGAAACGTGGATGCTGGAACCTGAGCACCTGGGACGGGCAGGTGGCTTTGTCTTTGCCGCCGGCGGCAGCAATGACCATGTGGCAATTACCCTGAGACAGGCAGGAAAACCCTATCTGCTGGCTGGTAAGCAGTACCCGGCGGTGCGCATCCACCACGGCCAACAGGCGACACTGGCCTGTGCCCACTTTAACGGAACACCGCAAGCCTTCCTTGTTGAAGGTGATTTCAGTGCAGAACTGACCAGGCACCAAACGGCCTCTTCTGCTTCGG
>JAQFVO010001200.1 GCA_027942505.1 Endozoicomonas sp.
TCTCACCACCCGGAATACCACATACACCGGAATCAGCCCATGCCTGACATTGATATTTACGAGTTTATGGTTGACGGTCTGGCGGCAGGCACGCGTCCGGACCGATTCGAGGCGGATGCCAGATTCTCACCAGCGTTTACTTTCAGCCTGAAACTCTGGCGAGAACGCCTTGGCTTCCCTGAAAAAAAGGCATTTTTCACCCCGCCGTGGGCAGCGCTTAGCAATGCAGAAACGGTTTTCCAGACTACCCAACAAATGGTTGGCAAACTCGAGGAAATCATTGGCGATGTCAAACTTGCTCATTACTTTGGACAGCCAGTCCCTTGAGGTTTCTGTCCGGAGGCCGTGAATGGAGTATCCGAATGTAGTGTCCAGCGATGTTCATGGCTGAAAATTTGGGGCCGGTCCGCCTCGGATTGCTCCAACAGATCTTGAGCCTAGTCCCTCTCCTGCGGGGTCACTGAGGTTATCCAGTGAGGAGCAAATGAAGGGCATTCATCTTCAATCTTCTGCTGACTTATCTCGGCGCCCTGTCTTCTGGCCCGGCAGAAGAAAGGTTAAGTCGGCTGCCAAATCCAAAGGTTCCAGGCTGCGGTTGTCAGATTCATTCGGAGTGGGTTTGTGAAGGCCAATCATTACCAGTATCTCATTGGTTATGGCGAACCAACGTTGATACTCATCTTTCAGGCCTTCGTTACCGGGAGAATACTTGAGACCAATCAGTTTTGCGGAAATAGTAAGGAGCATATGCTCAAGAACTGACTGCATGCCGACTTTAAATTTTGCAATGAAAAGTTTCCGGCCTAAAACTTTCAACCTGGAAATTGCCTTTTCTTTTTCTTCGAGATTAAACGTCACAAACCACTCTTTAAAATATTCATAAAATTTATCCCGATCAAATAGATCTGTTGGCAGACTTGGCGTCTCATCTACTTTCGAAGGTGTGAGATATTTAGCCCAGCTCCTCTTACTCAAGCCATCAATATTTTGCTGTGCTATTTTTTTAACGACCTTATAAAATTCAATTTGCTTTTGTATCAGTGTCAGCTCACGATACAGTGACTGAAACTCTGTCATTCGCTCTTTAATTGATTCATGATCAATGTTACTGGTCTCAAGAACTTCGATTATGGTGTGTCTCATACCACAGATCATCTCAATACAATCAACTATCAACTTATATTTTTCATCAATAACAGGTAATATTTTTCCAATTATTGGTAACGTATTTCGCTCAAACTCCCTTGAGTCAATGTTTTCTATATGTTCCTGCCAACTATCCTGGAGATAGCTTAATAACTCATGATCTGAAAAAGTCTCAAAATTAAATGTATCTTTATGCTCCAACGTTGTTAGAAGATAATCATGATGTCCTGCCAGCTTGACCACCACAGCCTTGTGAGGTTGTT
>JAQFVO010001258.1 GCA_027942505.1 Endozoicomonas sp.
CTTCTGCGCTCAGCTTGTGAAGGTTTATCGGCAACAATTATTGTTGAGTTCACTGGATTGTCACTGTTAGCTTCCTGCAGGTTTAACGGGTTAACTACAGCGACTGGTCGTGAATCTCGTGGGTAAGCGAGCTTGGCAGGAAGATTAGTTAAGTGATGGTTTAGATTAAGACGGTTCGATGGTGTTTGCTCGCTTAAATCAGGTTCGTTCTCTGCAAGATATGGCTGACTACAGAGAGAACTTCCTGGTATTGGACACTACTCTTCAACGGACACTTTATCTGGATCACACGTTACATATTTACCACGAATTGATCCTGAAATAACAGTAAGATCTGACTCGTCAAAACGGTCAGAAGAGGCTTGCGTTAGAGATGCAACACTAAATTCATTCAATGGATTAACAGGATGAACATTATTTTGATCCGCATTCGACTGACCTAAAAATGCATAGCAAGGAGAGTTTAGCGACTGAACAAGCCTGCCTTGATAGTTCAACAGTGACGCTATCGTATCATCCTGACACGAAAATCCTACCAGCCCACCAAAAGTGTCATTAAAAGAAGGAAGAATATTATTATGACGACCCATTGAATTATTACATTATTGAGTTTCAGCTTAAGACTCCCCCTGCTCATTAATAGTTCCTCCCATAAACAATCTATCAACATTTATGCTAACCACGCATCAGGATTTGGTATGGCCATTTACAAAAACGACGTGAAGCTCTTTGAAAGCCAGCGCCTGAGCGATAAGGAAAACGACGGAGGACGGATAACAGGCCGGAAGGTCATTGATGGTAACGTCAATAATCTCTTTCAGGATATTTCCCGGATCGACCGTACCGTGGGCGACGTGGCCCTGCGTAAAGCATTATCGGAATCAGTACCGATAATGGCGATACTTATCTGAGCAGTTTGATCCCGATTGAACCGCCCAGGGACAAAAGCGTCACTGTTTTACTATTCAATAGCGACAACCAGATCGATGAACGCCTTGATGCCAGGGACCGGATCGAGGGCTATGTGATGCCGAGCATCCGGGCCTCGGGGAACTGGTGGGGTGGCAGTTAAAAGGCCAGCGAGCGGTTGTCGGCTATCAAAAAAGACCTGACCATGATTTTACCGATTTTCTTAACACCTCCATCGTGGGCTGAACAAGACTATCAGTGCTAATAGTAGACTGGTTACAGCTAAACCGGCAGAACATGAGAGGTAATGACATCCCTATGCCCTGACCATTCATTAATTCCTCAGTCAAGAATTAATGGGTGGGCTGTTCCTGTCGTTCAATATCAGCAATCATCCGACTCGGATAAAGGAACAACTCCAACCGTTACCATTAGCTTCGCAATCCACTATCCAATTTTTGCGCAGATAGCCTACCCTACTACTGATACTGCTACGTTCGAGAAAAACAGACGGTTTGTCTGCCTGGTGCCTGAACCGCACAATCCTGTTGGGAGTCGGAATAGGAAGATTGAACTCAGGCAACCAGGCGTCGTTATCGGTCTTGATAGTTATGTCAAGAACTTTCGTCAACATATCTGCCAGCACGTTCGGATTTACCAGACGGGAAATAGCCTCTTTACCTTCAATTACGGAAGTTATCTTTGGCAAGGTCACGGACGCCATCTGGTCCGACTCTCTAGAATAGAAGGAAACGTGAACATCCTCTCTGGGAGCCTCGTCAAATGCCAGTATTACTGCGTCTCTATCTGTGAGCATCACTCTGGCTGACACAACTTGATAAGACAACAGGCGCATCCTGAGGTCACTAAC
>JAQFVO010001390.1 GCA_027942505.1 Endozoicomonas sp.
CGGCAAAATGAAAGTGTTGTACGGCGTTTTCCTGCGCACTGCTCCAGGCAATCCAGACCGTGCCCACTGGCTTTTGCACTGATCCTCCGCCAGGACCGGCCACACCCGTCACCGCGACAGACAGGTCAGTACGTAACAGTTCGCGCACACCCCGGGCCATGGCAACGGCCACTTGCTCACTGACCGCCCCGTAACTGCGCAGCAACTCATCCGGGACACCTAAAAGACGACGCTTGACGTCATCTTCATAACAGATCACGCCGCCGGTAAACCACTGCGAGCTACCAGGCTGGCCAGTAAGGGCGTAACCGATACCACCACCGCTACAGGATTCAGCAACACCCAGCGTCCAGCGCTTTGCCAGCAGCAACCGGGCAACGGCACTGACCGGGGCAGACTCTTCACAATGCACTACAGTTTCCATGGTCACTCATCCATCCGGAGCCAGTCAGAAGCTGTGGTTATATCACAATCAGGGGGGTGCATTCACACACAATCCAGTCAGTAGCCATAAAAGTTGCTGGCTGGCTTAATGATCACAGAACAATCCGGGTATTGGCCGTTGTGTGATAGTGTATTTCCCTTCCAGATCGCGATACACAATGGCACTCCAGATGGTGCCATTCTCCAGTTGGTACTCAAGAGCGTAATTTACACCATTAACAATCTGCGAGTGAACTGCCAGCATTTTTTTCAGCTTGGCCGGTTTGTCCATCTTCTTGATCACCAGTTGTACAGCCTTGCGCACCTCAGGCGTCTCTTCGGAACTGATCCAGCCGCCGGGCATACTGTCGCCAGATCGGCAGATTGCCTCTGCGGTTTTGTTATCAACGCTTGGTTGTTCTATTGGTTTGGCACAACCGTCAAGTAACATGACAGCCGACAACCAAATTATTTTTGCGTTCATCACCTGCACCCCAACACCTTGATCAATAACCCGATCAGTTTACTGCACAAATTGTGGTTATGAGTTCAATCTGTCCAATCCTTGCCACAATACTCCTGTAGGAAAAATATCTGTTCGACCAGTCATTTACCCTGATAAACAGTTGTCTCTTAATCACCAGTCTTAATTCCCTTCTTGCGCAGTCCATGTGCGGGATGACCTCTCTCACCGCTGTCATTGTGTACAGGGATTGTACGGAACCGGCAGGGATAGCTGTCTGTCCGGGCATTCA
>JAQFVO010001299.1 GCA_027942505.1 Endozoicomonas sp.
CCTTTGGTCATCAAAGGTTACGTGTCGCTTTATTTCTGAGCCGATTGGAAACACATCAACGATGCGCCACCAACTCTGGAAAAACCACTAACACCTGCCGGGCCATCACTTAACTTGACAACCACGTTTCGCTATACTGCTACCGCCACTGGTGCTTTTACTTGCCGGCAACTCTTTTCGCCGGAAGGCCTCAAGGGCTTAACATAAGTAGCACTGTTAACGACGTCCTCGGGACATCTGACCTGCCGCAAAGGTTGTCGAAGGATCGCCCAGGAGACTGCCACACGAAGATGAGGGTAGAACTCGTGTTAGAAGCCTACAGGAAACACGTCGAAGAACGTGCCAGAGAAGGTGTTCCCCCCAAGCCACTGAGCGCCGAGCAGGTATCGGGCCTGGTCGAGCTACTGAAAAGTCCACCGGCGGGGGAAGAGCACTATCTGCTCGATTTGCTGGCCAGTCGTGTCCCCCCTGGTGTTGATGAAGCCGCGTATGTTAAGGCCGGTTTTCTCTCTGCCATTATCGACGGTAACGCCCAGTCCCCACTGATTGACCGCGAAAAAGCGGTTGAACTGCTGGGTATGATGCACGGCGGTTATAACATTGAAACACTGGTATCCCTGCTCGACAGCACCGAGTTGGGCGCACTGGCCGCTGAGCAGCTGAAAAATACACTGCTGGTTTTCGATGCCTTCCACGATGTTGAAGAGCGAGCCAGAAACGGCAACACCAACGCTCAGGACGTGCTCAAATCATGGGCAGAAGCCGAGTGGTTTACCCAACGCCCAAAGGTGCCAGAGAGCATTAAGGTAGTGGTGTTCAAAGTTGCCGGTGAAACCAACACCGACGACCTCTCCCCGGCACCGGATGCCTGGTCCCGCCCGGACATCCCCTTGCACGCTCGCGCCGCCTACAAAATGACCCGGGAAGGACTTGAGCCTGAAGAGCCCGGAGTCACAGGTCCGCTCAGGCAGATCGATCAAATCAAGAGTGCCGGCCTGCCGGTAGCCTTTGTTGGCGATGTAGTAGGTACCGGCTCATCCCGCAAATCCGCCACCAATTCAGTGCTCTGGTTCTTTGGCGAAGACATCCCCGGGGTACCCAACAAACGTGCCGGAGGCATCTGTATCGGTACCAAAATAGCGCCGATCTTCTTTAACACCATGGAAGATGCCGGCGCCCTGGTCTTTGAGGCACCGGTGGACCGGCTCAATATGGGCGATGTGATTGAAATACGCCCCTATGATGGCAAGATTCTCTCCGAAACCGGTGAAGTACTGGCCGAATTCACCCTCAAATCGGAGGTCCTTCTTGACGAGGTGCAGGCCGGCGGGCGCATCAACCTGATTATTGGTCGTGGTCTGACTGACAAAGCCCGCGAAGCCCTTGACCTGGGCCACAGCACAGTCTTTCATCGTCCTCAGCCCCCGAAAGAGTCCAGCCACGGTTTCACCCTGGCCCAGAAGATGGTGGGCAGAGCCTGCGGCGTCAATGGCGTGCGCCCGGGGCAGTACTGTGAACCGAGAATGAACACCGTTGGCTCCCAGGACACCACCGGCCCAATGACCCGCGATGAACTCAAGGACCTCGCCTGCCTGGGTTTTTCGGCCGACCTGGTCATGCAGTCATTCTGTCACACCGCCGCCTACCCCAAACCCGTTGACGTGGAGACCCACCATACCCTGCCCGATTTCATCATGAATCGTGGCGGTGTTGCCCTGCGCCCGGGTGATGGCATTATCCATAGCTGGCTCAACAGAATGCTACTGCCAGACTCCGTCGGCACCGGCGGTGACTCTCATACTCGTTTCCCACTGGGCATCTCTTTCCCGGCAGGTTCCGGCCTGGTGGCTTTTGCCGCTGCCACGGGCGTTATGCCACTGGATATGCCTGAATCGGTGCTGGTACGGTTCAAGGGAGAAATGCAGCCGGGCATTACCCTGCGCGACCTGGTGCATGCCATTCCTCTCTACGCCATCAGGCAGGGCCTGTTGACGGTGGAGAAAAAAGGGAAGAAAAATATCTTCTCTGGCCGGGTGCTGGAGATTGAGGGCCTGGAAAATCTCACCGTCGAGCAGGCTTTTGAGTTGTCAGATGCCTCTGCCGAGCGTTCCGCAGCTGGCTGCACCATTACCCTGTCAGAAGCATCGGTCGCCGAATACCTGAAGTCCAACATCACCATGTTGCGCTGGATGATCAGTGAAGGTTATGGCGCCCCCCGGACCATGGAGCGCCGCGCACGTAAAATGGAGGAGTGGCTGGCCAACCCGACCTTAATGCGCGCCGATGCCGATGCTCAATACGCCGAAATTATTGACATTGACCTGGCCGACATCAAAGAGCCCATTCTCTGCGCACCCAACGACCCAGACGACGCCCGCACCCTCTCAGAGGTGGCCGGCGACCAGGTGGATGAGGTGTTCCTCGGTTCCTGCATGACCAATATTGGCCACTTCCGTGCAGCCGGCAAATTGCTGGAACAGAACCATGAACCACTGAAAACCCGCTTCTGGATGTCGCCACCGACCAAAATGGACAAGGCCCAACTGGAACAGGAAGGTTATTACAATATTTACCATGACAACGGTGTGCGCACGGAAATTCCCGGCTGCTCGCTGTGCATGGGCAACCAGGCTCGGGTAGAACCGGGTGCTACCGTGCTCTCCACATCGACCCGCAACTTCCCGAACCGTTTAGGTGATGGCGCAAACGTTTATCTGTGCTCGGCGGAGCTGGCTTCTGTGGGAGCCATTCTCGGTAAGATCCCCACCATGACCGAGTACATGCAGTTTGCCAACAATCTCGATTCCATGGCAGCGGATATCTACCGCTACCTTAACTTTGACCGTGTGGAGTCTTACCAGAAAGCGGCTGAAGAGATCATCGCCAGGGCCAATTGATTAGCCAGAGCCAAGTTTACACCCAACAAGCCCCTGTTCAGGGGCTTTTTTAACTCTGCCCACCCGCAATAAAATTCACCACGATCAACCAATATCCGATACTATTGCCGTGACCAACCCGGAGCGAACCATGCCCCCTACCCTGCTCTTGATTGATGCACTGAACCTGATACGACGCATCCACGCTGCTATGCCTGCACAGGTCAGCGCCACCGGTGAAGATCAGCATATTGATGCCACCCTGACTGCCACCATCTCCTCCGTGCAGCGGGCCCTGAGGGAGTCTGACCCCAGCCATCTGCTCATCGTCTTCGATGGTGACCCACCCACCTGGCGGCATCAGCTGTATTCTGAGTACAAAGCCCGGCGGCAGCCCATGCCTGCGCTGCTGCGTAAACGACTGGTTGAGTTTAATAACGCTTTTCGCACTATGGGACTGATGACCTTTCGCCGAAATGGCATTGAGGCCGATGATGTGATCGGCGCCATCACCCACAAAGCCACTGCAGCAAAGATCAACACCGTGATCCTCTCCACCGACAGAGCCTACCGCCAGTTGCTGCATTCACCGCTTGTCTCCCAGCGAGACCACTTCACCAAGGCCACTTACGACGGTGACTCCGTCAAAACCGAATTTGGCCTGAGCCCGCAACAGCTACTGGACTTTTGGAGCATTGCGGGGGTTGGTGATATTCCCGGAGTACCCGGTGTCGGCAAAAAAGGTGCAACAGAGCTGCTCACCCGTTTTGGCAACCTGCAAGGAGTTTTGGCGCAACCCAATGGCGAGGCCAAAGGAGCATTGAAAAAAGTACTGACCCACAAAGCGCAAGCACAGTTATCGATGCAGTTGGCAACGCTGCAGCAACAGCTTGAACTGGGGCTGAGTCTAAAGGATCTGAGATACCAGCCGCACCACACCTCGCAAAGTGCGGCGCAATATTAAAAAACATGAAACTTTTTAGGCAAATTACTGGTCAAAAGGTTAATAAAAACTTTTTTTGAGCAAGTTTTCACTTGTCATTCTTCAGAATTAAAACTCACTGATCATCATATACAAAAACGAATCAAGGAAGAGTGTTTATGTCAAATTTCATGACTGATTACGCAGAAAAACCCTCATTCGCGAACTTTGGCTGGATCAAATATCCAATGCGTAAATTTCGCATTTTCTGTGGCCGGGTTATTACCGCCCTTTCACTTATCGCCAGTAAATTCAAGGACTCCAATACCGTAGAGAACCGGCACAACCTAGGCATGGCAGAGCGCACAGTCACAAGGGCTACTGAGAGTCCACTGGTTTCCGTTCGTCAGACAGCCCTTGCCCACATCCTCTCCATGGATGACCCCGGATCTCCTGCCCACTTCGGGGGTTGTATCAACATTGGTGTAGTTGGTATTGGCGGCCAGGGTAAATCTTCTTTGATTAATGCCCTTCGCCATCATCAGGGTGAAGATTATGACGACAGCGATGCCCAAACCGATGTCTTACCAAGTGATCAAGCCAATACAGAACGTTACCAATTCTGTGACCATAAGTATTTATGTGAATTACCCAATCTGGATCTGGCCAGATACAATCTTGAGGCCTTTATCCGGCGTTCGGGTATTAACAATTATGATGCACTGGTCATTGTGCAAAATGAACCAACTTGCTGTCCGGAGGTGTTGGAACTGTTCAGACGGGCTAAAAGTGAGGGTATTCCCGTGTATGTGGTTCGAAGCAACTTTGATGCTGCAATCAGATCTGAACAAAGCAAAAGTGAACCCAGAACGAATAGACAGCTAAGCACCATGATTAAAAATTTTATGGCAAATCAATTCAACTGTGAAATCGACCAAAGAAATATATTTACCTGTATCAGAGGGACTGATGGGAGTGAGGACGATTTCCACAAACTACGGATGGCTGTGCAGCTAGTAGAAAAAAAAGTTACTGACGGCTATGTTGCTTTAGAGGGTTGAAGGTAATTTATTTTCATAATCGTACTCATTCCGCAAAGGCCGACTTTTTTTGTGAAATGCTGAAGTCAGCCTTTACAGTAATGTCAGGGCCTGAAGGCTTTTTAAGTACTATAGAACTACTTTTCTGGGTCGTCGCCGGGAACAAGGTCTATAGCGCTGAGGCCATACAATAAAAACCGGGAACAGTCTGTTGTGAACACCATAATTAATAGCGCATGCGCCCCTTCAAAGAGTTCTCTTTCCACTACCCCAACGAGTGATATTAAAGAGGATAAGCGTCAAGCTCCATTTGCTCACAATACCAGCAAGCGCCCTAGACCCGACATTAAACCAGGGTATTTACACAATAACAAAGTAGATCCGTTATCCAAACCAATAGACACGCTATTGCCACAAGATTCCATTCCCGAGATACCGTCGGCCCGTCCTCGCAGTTTAATGGGTGGTCAATTATCCGGGCGATCAGCGTTGCTCCGCCCTGCCCCACCATTAAACTTGACCACCCTGCCAAAACCGTCGATTTCTGAAGAGCAACGTCGATTACTATCCTGTTACCTGCAAGTTCCCATAGATAT
>JAQFVO010001400.1 GCA_027942505.1 Endozoicomonas sp.
GTGGTAACAGGTCACCAGCAGGAGAATAGTCATGTTGAGCACATTGGGGTCAATAATTGTTCAGTGACCGGTACTGCTGAGTTCGTGTCTGTTGGTATTCTCAGTGGGCGGTCTGAAGGGGATATAAGACATTCGACGGTAAACAATGGTCGGGCCAAAACCGTTAAATATCACTCACGCGCTGGCATTGGTGCCGGGGTGGTTGAGGGCCGGATTGACCATTTTACTGTTCTGAACAGCCAGGTTGAATCTGCCAAGACATACAGCTTCTCCGGGATCGGCGCGGGAAGTCTCGGTTACGACAGCAGGCTGAAAAGGTTTACCGCTGTGAACTGTTCGGTAAAAGCCAGAGCTTCTTATTCAGAAGCCGGTATCGTTGCTGGTAAATGTGGGGACAGTGGTTTGTTAAAAGAAGCAACAGCAATAGGCTGTAATCTAACGACCCTGGGAGAGGGAACGAGTGCCGGCATTGGTGTGGGTGAGAGTAGAGGTGAGATCTTCGATATCAGGGTCATCCGCTGTCTGGTTAATGTTACTGGAAACCGAGCTAATGCAGCCATTGGGGTCGGTTCTTTTGAAGATGGAAAAATTGAGGGCATTACCGTGGTGGAAAGCAGCATAATGGCAAGCGGTAAACGTCTAAAAGTGGGTATTGGTGCTGGGGTAATCATTCCGGGGGTTGAAAGTCGCAATCCTTCTGCAGTCAGAAACATGACTAACAGTGTTCGGGGAATAAACGTCACTGTAAATGGTGAGTTACAGAAGATCGGCAACCTGTCTCAACACTCTTTGGATCAGGTGTGTGATATTGCTGATCAGCGCTTTGTTGCGGATGATTGCCGGCTAACAGGCCAGTATTCGAAAGCAGATTGGAACTGTACATCAGCACTTTCACCATCCGTGTTGCCGTCTGCGGGTACACCTGTAATGAGTTACCGACATTCAACGACTTGCTTGACCCCGAGCAACCCTGCCTGTTCGACAAAATAACTGGCACCAAACATCCTCTTGGTACTCATGTATCTGTACTGGTGCTGGCGCAACTTGAGCAGCTGCAACTTGCCGCCAGTCACGATATGGCACCCGGTGGGGACTTCTGGCGCCGTGTCAATCGTCCAGACAACCACTGGCAACTGCCTGATGAGCCGGGCGAGCCCGACAATCTGCTGCCCCAATATCCCGACGACACCGTCACCGGAGAAAACACGGTCACCATCAACTGCCATCTGTACGACAACTGGCGTAGATTGCTGTTCGGCGGACCAGGAGTCGACAGCTGCGGACGAATCAGCCATATACCCGGCCAACTGGCGCAATTACACGACGGTCAGAAGGTGATTCTCAAAGGGGCCGACTGGGGAGACCTCGCTTTTG
>JAQFVO010000075.1 GCA_027942505.1 Endozoicomonas sp.
CGCCGGTATAGCTCAGTTGGTAGAGCATCTGACTTGTAATCAGAGGGTCCCGAGTTCGACTCTTGGTGCCGGCACCAAATTTTTCTATGTAAATCATAGACTTAGAAGCCTCTTTAGACGAAGAGGCTTTTTTGTTTACAGCGATTTTGGCGTTTGGTTGTACTTTTGGTTGTATTTTCCCCGGCTGACCATTGTCTAAAACGGTCTATTTCTTGTCTAACGCCCCTACTGGCCGTTCTTTTTAGACAAAAAAGACCAACCCTGCCCCGTTCCATGTGAACGCTACCACAGCCACAACGAGGTTAGAAATAGCCCGCTGAAGTACTTGGGGGGTGCTATCGCCAAAGCTCTGAACCAAGTACAAGTCAGCTATCCGATAAGTTGCATCCGAACTATCGGTAGTTTGAAGCCTGCTTCCGACAGTGGACTTCGGTGGGGCCTACCACCATCTCTTCCATAGCTTCGACGTTCTTCAGGACTTCGTCCTTTGAACTCCTAAAGCCGTGCTATGGCACACGCACAAGGAAAGACCCGACCCCAGCTTTCCGCCCCACTTTGCATACAAACGACTATTATCGTAAGTATAAACGACGTAAAATGTGTTTGTTTTCATAACCTTCCTGCACAGTAGGCCAAATTAGCCTTACCTCGCTGATCAACATCGCGGCGTCCCAAGGGAAGTAACGCACTTAGTTCAAGCCGCCCCAGTGGTTGCTGAAACACCAAACGGATCAACTATGCCTCAAAAGTCCAAAATCACACTGGGTCAGCTTGAAAAATTTCTTGAGCAGGCGGCAGATATTCTGCGTGGTAATATGCAGGCGTCCGAATACAAAGAGTTCATCTTTGGCATGCTGTTTATCAAGCGGATGTCGGATGAGTTTGAGGTCAAACGGGAACAGCTGAAGAAGAAATATCAGCACTTTGAAGATGAAGGCATGATCGAAGAGCTGAATGCGATTCTTGAGTCACCGGCCAATTACACACCGACCTTTTTTGTTCCGCCGGAATCCCGCTGGAACGAACCCTATACCAGCAAGTTTGGTATCACTCGTCCAGCCCTGAAAGACCTGAAAATCAATATTGGTGAAGAGCTGGATATTGCCCTGGCCGCTATTGAAGAAAAGGATGAAACCGGCGTTCTTGAAGACGTTCTGAAAAATAACGTCACGTTCAACGCCAAAAAAGGCAAAAACAAAAGCCGGGTACCCGATGAACGCTGGAAGCAGCTGCTGGATCACTTTAATGATCCAGAGTTCAAACTGGTCAACGACAATTTCGAGTTCCCTGATCTGCTGGGCGCGGCCTACGAATACCTGATCAAATACTTTGCCGATTCCGCCGGTAAAAAAGGCGGGGAATTCTATACCCCAGCAGAAGTGGTAAGGCTCATGGTGCAACTGGTCAGGCCAGAAGAAGGCATGACCGTCTACGACCCCACCTGCGGTGCGGGCGGTATGTTGATCCAGTCTCACCAGTATGTGGAGGAACAGGGACAGGATGTAGAAAACCTCGGCCTGTACGGTCAGGAGCTAGACCCCATGGTTTGGGCCATTAGCATTATGAACCTGATTATGCACAACATTCCCAATCCACGGATTGAGAATGGTGATACGCTGGAGAACCCGCTGCATATCGAAGGTGGCCGACTAAAAACCTTTGACCGGATTTTAGCCAATCCTCCCTTTGCCATGAACTACAGCAAGGAGAGCTTGAATAAGCCAGAGCGATTCCGTTTTGGCGATGCACCGGAAAAGAAAAAAGCCGACCTGATGTTTGTGCAACACATGGTGGCCAGCCTTTCCGGTCAAGGCTTGATGGCTACGGTCATGCCTCACGGTGTGCTGTTCCGTGGTGGTCAGGAAGCGGTGATCCGGGAACGCATGGTGGGTGAAAACATCATCGAAGCCATTATCAGTGTACCCAGCGGCCTGTTTTACGGTACGGGCATTCCCGCCTGCATTATCGTGATCAATAACGACAAGGCCGACGATATGCGGGATAAAATCCTGTTTATCAATGCCGATGCGGAATACGCTGAAGATAAGGCTCGTAACCGACTGCGTCCGGAAGATATCGAAAAGATTGATACCGTTTTCCATGAGCGTCGGGAAATTCCCCGCTACTCCCGTCTGGTGGCACTGAGCGAAATTAAGCGGAACGACTACAACCTGAATATTCGTCGTTACGTGGATAATACACCGCCGGAAGAGCCGGAAGATGTCAAAGCTCACCTGGCGGGCGGTTTGCCGGTGGCGGAAATCAACGCTATTCAGCCTCAGTTTGCCAAGTTCCATTTTGACAACAACCATCTCTTTACTGCTGAACAAAATGGCTATCGCTACTTTAGTGAAGCCGTACAGCAAAAGTCAGCCATTAAAGCATTGATTGAAGCCGATGCCAGTGTCACCAAAACCTACCACACCATGCATAAAGAAACCGAGCAGTGGTGGCAGGTGGCCAGAGATGACTTTGCCAAACTGGCACCAATTAACGGTGGAGCAGAAGGCGAGACCACAGTAACGGCGGCACGATTGCCGGATGTACGACGGGAGTTGCTCACCAGCCTGCGGGAAAAATTACAGCCGATCAATGTGCTGGATGAGTTTCAGGTACGGGGCATTTTCGTTAACTGGTGGCTCAATATCCGTTACGACCTGAAAACCATTGTCGCTACAGGTTGGTATCCGGGGCTGATTCCTGACCAGTACCTGATTGAGCGATTTTTCCAGGAAGAAGTGACTGAACTGAATCAGCTGGAAGGCCAGCTCAGCGAGGCCGACAACGCTCTGGATGAAGCCATTGAAGCGGTGGACTACGATGCGGATGAAGATGAAAGCGTCACGGTCTCCAAACTGAAAACCTATCTGAATGAGCAGATTAAAAACCTGATGGACGATGGCAGTGCCCGGGCTACGGCTGAACAGCAAACGCTGGAAAGCCAGTTAAGTGACCTTAAGCGTCTGGAAGCCAAGGTTAAGAAAATCAAAGAGACCATTAAGACCAAACAGCAACTGCTGGAACTGAAAATTGAGCTGAAGCGTTACGGTACGGAAGAGGAAAGTGCCCGCTACAAGCGGTCTCTGAAATCCGCAGACCAGCAGCTCAACAAAGTAGAAGCTGAGGTACGGGAAGTTATCGAACCCTGGAAATATCTATTCCCGACGTTTGATGATTTCAAAGACCTGCAGAAGCAGCTAGATACCTCCAAAAAGGAGGCCAAAGGCGATAAAGAACTGACCAAAACCCTGAAAGAAATTACCAAGCTGCTAGGTTCCCAGAAAAAGCAGCACACAGCGCTACTGAAAGATATTGACCTGTTGAATAACAAACAGAAACAGCTCGATATGCTGTTTGAGGCAATTGGTGGACAGGTTACGGATAGTGAGGCTCGGGAGCTGATTTTGAAAAAACTGCATGACCTCATTAATAACGAGCTGGTTAGATATTTGAATGCAGAGCGTCGTACCCTTACAAATATGATTGAAAGTTTGTGGGATAAATACGCACTCTCCTCTGATCGTTTGGATGCGATGTGTCTGGAAACAGAGCAAAGCCTCAGCAAGATCTTCACGTGTTTAGGTTATGCGGAGTAAGCCATGAATTTATCCAAAAAACGGCTTATCGACCTTGCTGACTACATTAATGGTTATGCGTTCAAACCTGCACAGCTGGGCAAGGATGGCCTGCCTGTGATCAGAATTGAGCAGTTGAAAAATCCAAAAGCCATAGACGACCATTATGATGGTGTATTGCCAGAGCATAATATCATCGATAATGGTGACCTTATATTTTCCTGGAGCGCTTCGCTATTCCTTGATATCTGGCGTCATGGTAAGTCAGCCCTTAATCAGCATTTGTTCAAGGTTGTACCTAAGCCGGGTATCGACAAGCATTTCTTGAAATATCTGATTGAGTACAACCTGCCCAGGCTGACCAATGCTGCTCATGGATCAACTATGCAGCACATTACTCGTAAGGAACTTCATGCTTTTTTTGTAGAAATTCCTGAGGAGGAGGCTGTTCAAAATAAAATTGCTCAGGTAATAACTTCTCTCAATGACTCGATTCGTCTGTATGAGTCAAAGCTGACCAAACAACAGCGCATCAAAACCGGCCTGATGCAGGACTTGCTGACCAAAGGGATTGATGAGCAGGGCAATATTCGCTCGGAAGCTACTCATGAGTTTAAGGACTCACCTTTGGGCAGGATTCCGGTGGAGTGGAGTGTATCGCCTCTCTCAGAAATTAGCGAAAAAATACAGGATGGCACGCATTTTTCACCTATTACAGGTGGATATGATTACTTGTACCTTACTTCAAAAAACATAAGATTTGGTCATCTTAAGCTAGATGATGTTGAGATGATTGACGCACAGCAGCATGAAAAAATTTACAAGCGCTGTGATGTAAAGAAAGGAGATCTACTTATAACTAAAGATGGGGCAAGCACTGGAAATGCTGCCTTGAATATGATAAGTGATGAATTTAGCTTACTGTCGAGCGTAGCCTTTATAAGGTTCTCAGACATAACTGACCATACAAGCTTTTATCTGCATTACTGGCTATCCCCTCTGTGCCAGCAACGAGTAAAGAATGCCATGAGTGGAAACGCGATTACTCGCCTTACTTTGAAAAAAATCAAAGATTTTCTTGTTGTCAGACCAAGTCAGAACGAGCAGATAAAAATTGCAGAGAAAATCCAAAAATCAGTAGACCAAATTACTGTTTTGAAAGACAAATCTGACAAGTTGGTTGCAATTAAATTGGGGCTGATGCAAGACCTCCTCTCCGGCCAGAAAGATATCAGGCAGCTTGATCTGAATGAACTTACTTCGAATTTAAGTATCTAAATATTTTTAATCTCCGTAAGGAATAACACCATGTCCAAAAAGGAAGATCCACTCCGTACCGCCCATGAAATCCCCTGGGTTGAAAAGCCCTTTATGAAACAACTGGAAGGGCTGGGTTGGGATACCAAGTATCTTAACCTGGGCCAATCGCCAGATGAGACCGGGCGTAAGGACTGTGTGGAGGTGGTGTTAAAAGACCGGTTGCGCCAGGCGTTACTGGCCATTAACCCTTGGCTGGAAGCGGATCAGGTGGATGAGCTGGTGACCGACATCACTCAGTTCAGCGGCAATGATCTGCTGAAAAATAACCAGCAGGTACTGGAGCTACTGCTGAAAGGTACGTCAGTGTCTGAAAATCGGAAAACCGGGGTAAAAAATCCGACCGTGCGCTATATGGATTTTTCTGCCGATGGTCTGGCCAACAATAACTTTCTGGCGGTGTCCCAGCTCAAGGTGAGAGTGCCAGGCACGGATCACTTTTTCTATCCGGATATTATTCTGTTTGTTAATGGCCTGCCGCTGGTGGTAATTGAGTGTAAATCCCCCCGAATCAAAGGAAAGCAGCCGATTCCCGAGGCGATCAAGCAGCTGATGCGCTACAGCGAGCAACGGGATAACGGTAGCGGTATTCGTGAAGGAAACCGGGCGCTGTTTTACTACAATCAGATTCTGGTGGCCACCTGCCGTAATAAGGCCAAGTTTGGCACCATTACCACCCAAACAAAAAAGCACTTTTACAGCTGGTCTGATCCGTTCCCCGCTGATTTAAACGATCTGGATTCCGAAGAAGGTGCGCCACCCAATGCCCAGCAGCGCCTGGTATGCGGCATGTTTACCAAAACAAATCTGCTGAGCCTGATCCAGACTTTTACCCTGTTCACCTCCACCGATACCGGCGAAACCATCAAGATTGTTGGTCGTTATCAGCAATTCCGGGCGGTGAAACTCTCAGTTCAGCGGCTGCTGGAACGCAAAACTCCCAAACAGCGCAGTGGCATTATCTGGCATACCCAGGGTTCCGGTAAGTCCCTGACCATGATGTTTATGGTACGGGAGATGTACCTGCATCCAAAGCTGTGTAACTGGAAAATTATTTTTGTTACCGACCGTACTCAGCTGGAAGAACAGCTGCACGACACCAGCAAAGGGGTGAAGTTCAAGGTTAATAAAGCTGACAGCGTTGATGCGTTGAAAAAGCTGCTGGCCAATACCAACTCTGATCTGAATATGGCCATGATCCATAAGTTTCAGGATAAAGAGCTGGATGCAGCCTTTGACGAACTGAATACCAGCGACCGTATTCTGGTGATGACTGATGAGGCGCATCGCTCCCAGTTCTCTAAACTGGCGGCCAATCTGGATAAGGCATTGCCCAATGCCACTCATATTGGCTATACCGGCACACCCACCGATAAGACCGAGAAGCGTTACCTTGACTATATTGACCGCTACACCATGCGCCAGGCCAAGGAAGACGGGGTAACTTTGGGCATTGTTTATGAAGGTCGCACCAATAAAGCGGACGTAACTGACAAAGAAGCGATGGATCAGAAGTTTGCCGATGTATTCAGTGATTACAACCTAGCGGAACGTCTGCAGATTCTCGGTTATAAAACGAAAGAGTCTTACCTTGAAGCGCTGCCGGTGATTGAGGATAAGGCCAGCGATATGGTGAAGCACTATATTGAACAGGTGTATCCCAATGGCTTTAAGGCGCAGGTGGTCGCGTACTCCCGGGAGGCGGCGCATCGTTATAAAGGCGCTATAGAAAAAGCCTTGAGTGCCAAGGTTGCCGAGCTGGAAAAAGACAATCCCCTGAGTCTGGACCTTGAACAGCTGCATAAAGTCAAAGCCGCTGTGGTGATTTCCGGCAGCCAGAATGATGAGCCTCACTTGAAAGAGCATACCGATCCGAAAGAACACAAACGGATTCGGCGCAGTTTCAAACTGCCCTACGGCAAAGAGGATGAAGGCATAACGGGGGATATTGGTTTTGTGATTGTCCAGAATATGTGGCTGACCGGCTTCGATGCTCCCATTGAGCAGGTGCTTTATCTTGATCGGACGATTTCTGCCCATAACCTGTTGCAGGCCATCGCTCGGACTAACCGTGTCTATAACCAGGACAAAGATACCGGCTTTGTGGTGGATTATGTGGGCATTGGCCACCACCTTGCCTATGCGCTGAAAGACTTCGATGAGAAGGAACAGAAGGAATTTACCGATGTGGTGGATACCAGCGGTGAAGACCTGAACCGGCTGGAGCAGGCGCATAAAGAGATTTTGGACTTTATTGACCAGCAGGGTATTAAATCGCTGGATAGCCTGGATGCCTTTTACGACCTGTTTTATGACGAGGACTTGTGTTTCCAGTACGTTACGCTGTTTAAAACGTTTGCCAAAGCTTTCTCACAGGTTTTACCTGCTAAGGAAGCCCTGAGTTACGACAGGGATTACAAGGCCTTTGCCGAGATTAACGCTCAGGCCATGGGGCATTTCAGTGATCACCGGATTGATCTGGATGGCGTACCGAAAAAACTGCGGGCCATTACTGACCAGCATTTGCAGTCCAGGGGAATTGAAACCCGGGTTGAGCCGATTTCCATCTTTGATCAGGCGTTTGAAGATGAAGTTGGAAAACGGAAAAAAACGACTACCAAGGCAGCAGGTATTGAGCACGCTATTCGTCACCATATTGATGTACATATCGACGATGACCCAGCGTTAATGGCGTCGTTTGCGGAAGAACTGGAACGGATTCTGGAACAGTTCTCTGACAACTGGGATGAAGTCTATCGACGGTTGGAAGAGTTGCGGAAGAAAATTCTGGCGGCAAAAAAAGAGCCCACCTATGGCCTGCACCGCCGTAAACAGATGCCCTTTTTCCGGATTCTCAAGCAGGAACTGCACGGTGACGAAACGCTCTCAGAGGACGATATCTCCCGGCTGGTGGATCTGACCCAGCAGCTTTATAACCATATTGAGCGGGAACTGAAGAATGTCGGCTTTATGGACAGCCCTGCGGCCAAGAATAAGCTGAAAGGTTTTTTGCTGGAGGTAATCCAGTCAGCAGAATTTTTCAGGTGGAAAGAGCTGCTTGCCAAAAAAGAGCAGATTATTTCCCGGCTGATGGAACGTGCAATTTCCAGTCGCGATACTATTTTGTACAGTGACTAGACATTAAAATGCTAAGGAGTCTGGGTGAAAATCGATTACACGGTGGTACGGACCGACAGGAAGTCGTTACAGATCAGTGTTGAGCGGGATCGTTCCATCGTGGTCCGAGCACCCCACCATGTGACCGATGAACAGATCGTCAGAGCCGTTGAGAAAAAACGGTACTGGCTCTATCAGAAAATCAACCATGGCCAGAAATACGATACCATGGCAAAAAAAGATTTTGTCTCTGGTACTTCCATTTCTTACCTGGGGCATTACTACCCGCTTGAAGTGGTCGCTGATCAGGCTGTTTCGGGTATTACTTTTTCCGACAAGTTCTATCTTTCAAAATCACAGCAGGATAATGCACCGGAACTATTCCAGGCCTGGTATGTAGAAAAGGCAAAAGAGAGGATTCCGGTATTGGTGGAGACCATGGCGGGGGCGATGGGGGTTCAGTACAACCAGGTGATGGTCTCGAATCTTAAGATGCGGTGGGCCTCCTGTACGACTAAAGATAACCTTAACTTTAACTGGCGGTTGATCAAGGCGCCGTTGTTTGTGATCCGCTACATTATCGCCCATGAGCTGGCGCACTTGCTGGAAGCCAACCACACCCCCACCTTCTGGCTGATTGTCAAAGCTCAGGTGCCCAACTATGAGCGTGCCAAAGCCTGGCTGGTGGAGCATGGGGATGTGCTGGAAGCCGAGGTTTAACTGGAGCTTTGTCACAAGAAAGCTGGCAGCAAGCATAAAGCAACATTCTGATTTCCCGATAATTTGAGTTGACGTTTGAGTTCGATGAGTTATAGGGAAACATTCATGACACAGAATTTCAGAGAAATCGCCGGGGAAGTGGCTGGAGAAATATATAATCACAAACTTCCAGCTACCGCTGAAGAATTTCTGGATTCGTTGGAGCCCATTTCAGTCAATATTTTTGACTTACTTCCCTGCTTTGAAAATTGCAGCAGTCTGGATGATGTTTTTACTGTTTTTTCAGAGCAGTTTGAACAAGAGATCTGTGGCTCTAAAATAGCCAATGATATTTATGATTTTGGTGATGTTGGTAGCTACAATGGCCCTGATAGTATTACATCGGCAATTTGCCCAGATTGGTTTACAGTCTGTATCCAAAACGAGGCAGAGAGATATCATCGTTATTTTAATTCCTTCCAAGGTGCCGTAGGATGCATTGTTCAAACATCTTTAATGAATCAGATGTTTGAAATTTTTGAATGGAAAAACACTGATCATGATTGGTTGTCAGTTATTGAGCGACAGATGGCTACTTCATTGGCAGTTGTGAAATGGTACGAATTAACTGGTGATCTTGACCGGTGCACTCAATTTCTTCTAAAAATATTCAGGGCGGAAGGGATAGTAGGCTTCACTACTACTGGTAGATTTATGTTGCATTACTTGACAAATAAGAGGCGAGATTTATTGCCAGTATATTACTCCAGATTTCATGGCTCACCTGACCCAAGGGACTTTAACAAGCCCGCAAAATGGGCATGGTATCTTGATTATTTACCAGAATAACCAGTCGCACCTTCCGTTATTAACAGGAAGCCAAAAGCTGGGGGTAGGTCTTGAATCTTGAATGCTATAAAAAAAGCTGGGGTCATATATGGTCCGCCCGCATTGCAAGGAAAAATTGTCACAACGGCTTTTAAAGGGTAATACTTCTATATATCCGGCCTTGGGGTGAGGTCTCAATGCCTCTGGTTCTGATGGAATCTGCTCACTCCCGACTCATTAGAAAACGGGAGCTGGTTTTAATCCTTGGTTAACTCAAACCTCCACCTCATACTGAGCCAAACCCAGCGCAGCTTCTTTTACTTCCCCATCCTGAATAAATGCTTTTTCTCCAACACCCACAGACTCCCCTTTAACCGTAAGCACCGAATCATCCTGCACCTCGGCCTAGCTGGTGCCGATGTAGATATTGGTCACAATTTTGGAAAACTGCTAGAAATATCAGGCGATGGTTGTATGATTCATACAATCTTTTTTCTTGATTCATAAAAGCACCGATGAAGCTATTCTTAACCATTTCTCTATTGCTCGTAAGCACATTTAGTGATGCTGAGCTTGTCAAAAAGAGCAAGTCCGGTATCTGTCACGACACCGCTAGCTCCTACTATACAAGAACAAAAAAATTTACCCCCTACGGATCGCTCTCTGAGTGCCTCAACTCTGGTGGTAGACTCCCAAAAGGATCAGGTGCAGGTGGACCAACAGCTGCAATTAGTAGCCAAGGATCATCAGAATACGATCGTGCATATTTCGGAAGTTGGGCTGATGAAGATAGAGACTGCATTAACACTAGGCACGAGCTTCTGATGAAGCAGAGTACCAGTACTATTGATACAGGCACCAACCGGTGTACTGTAAGTCGGGGCAGGTGGCTTGATCCCTACACTGGAAAGACTTTTTATGAAGCTCGCCAGGTCGATATTGATCATTTAGTCCCCCTCAAGTGGGCATGGGATCATGGAGCTGACAGGTGGTCTAAGGAAAAACGAGTACAATTTGCCAACGATGAGGCAAACCTTTTTGCTGTAGAGGCGAGCGTGAATCGTCAGAAAGGAGCTTTGGGTGTACTTGATTGGCTACCACCGGCAGCATCCTTCCACTGTCAGTATGTACTTAGATTTGCTCGTATCGTTAAGAGTTATGGGCTATTGTTATCAAGTGATGAAC
>JAQFVO010000253.1 GCA_027942505.1 Endozoicomonas sp.
ACCGGCCATCCACGCCAGAGCCGCAGTGTCAGGCAACAACTCAATCATGGCTTTACTCTGTTAGAGTTGATGATCACGGTCATCTTGATAGGCCTTATGGTCAATATGGTCATGCCACTTGGGTTGCTCGCCGAGTCTTTTAAACTTGATTTCGTAAAACAGCGAATCTTTTCCAGTGCTGCCTTGGCTAAGAGTGAGGCCATCAAGCGCGCCTCCACGGTAAGTGTCTGTAGGTCCACCAACGGCACTTCCTGCCAAAGTGGCGCCGACTGGTCAGACGGATGGGTAGTCTTTGTCAACTCTAATGGTAATAATGTTATCGATGGCGGAGATGAGATCATTCGCGTGTTTCCAGCCATTAGCAGCCCTGTAACGATTAATTGGAGCAATGGTCAGACGTTGTCTTTTATCCCCAGGGGTAGCTCAGTCAGCCAGGGGACTTTCAGGATCTGCCCCAAGGTTTCCAAGGCTGTGCCGGAGCGATTGGTCAGTGTGTCCGGATCAGGAATAATCCGCAAGCGTGAGGGAGCCAATTGCATATGATTACATCCCGCGACCTGGCAAATCTGCCAGTCTCTCTCTCAGCAACAAACGCTGAACGTCAAAAAGGTGTGGGATTAATTGAAGTGATGGTGGGGGTACTGATCTTTGTCGGTGGCGTGATGGCAGTGGCAGGGATGCAGAGTCACGGATTGCGTTCAACCTATGACAGTATCCAGCGCTCGCAGGCGGTGTGGCTTGCTAATGCCACTGCTGAATTAACGAGAATGAATCCTTCTGGACTGGCCAATTTCGCTTACCAGTCAACAGCAACAAATGCGTCAAATAATTTGGCTAATTTTTGTGCCTCACTGCCTGTCCAGTGCATTGGCACTTCTTGCTCACCCATTCAAATGGCCACTTTTGATGTGCACGAGCTGATGTGCAAAAACGCCAACGAGATTATTAATCCAACGATGACCATCGATTGTCCGGCACCTTGCCGTTCCGGTGCTTCGGTACGAATTGTCATTGGCTGGGATTCGCGGCGGGCTGAACAGGGTGTTCTGGCCGACCGACAGCAAGTTGAGCTCAGTATTAAACGGAATTAATCCATGAACACATTGGTCAGGCAGCAACAGGGATTTAGCATTATTGAATTAATGCTGGCATTTGTGATCGGGTTGACCGTTGCCGGCAGTGCACTGCAACTGATGATCAGTAATAGTCGTTCAGCTCGCGTTAATGAATATATTGCCACTGCCCAGGGAAATGGTCGTCACAGTCTTTACATCATGAGTAGGGAGTTGCGCCGGGCTGGCTTTCGCTCCGATGTCTATACCGCCCCAACACCACCATTTTACACCGGCAATTGCCAGGGAGTCTCTGTCTGCACTCACGATGGTGGTGGTACGTCCAGTGACCAAATCGCCATCCAGTATGAGCCGCAGGTTGACCCCACTACCGGGTTTCGCAGCGATTGCGCTGGCGGGCTGGTGCCAGAAGGTGCACTGACAGCAGACGTTTATTATGTGGCACCGGATGCTGCCAATAACAATATCAGTACGTTGTTTTGTCTTGGTTATGACCCGGTATCCGAAACGCCCAGGGCCCCCGGCAGACCGCTGGCAATCGTTGAAGGCGTTGAAAGAATACAGGCTATCTACGGCATCGGTCCGACAGGTAGCACTGAAATTAATCAATACGTCAGTGCATCTGCCGTTAATAAATGGCAAGACGTAAGAGGTATCCGGATTAGTGTGCTGGTCAGTGGCGGGGAGCCGTCACGGGTTTTTGACCAGCGAGTTCGTAACTACAACGTGCTAAACAGCGGTACTTTGTCGTTCGATGACCGGTCGCCGAGGTATATCTATAGCACTGCTGTCCGTTTAAATAACACAGGGCTGATATTGTGAAAAACCCCAGCAAACAGCGTGGTTCATTTTTGCTGACCGTGATGATCGTCATGTTGATCATGGTTTTCACCGGCCTGTTCGTCATGGAAACAGCCATGTTGAAAGAGGTGACAGTGAGTAATGAGCAGAGCACGGTTGAGATGCATCAGGTAGCGTACAGCGAGCTTGAAAATCAGCTCACCGTTCTCGAGGCTAATCCGACTCATTTTACTGTTGCGCTTGGAGGTCCCTGGGGACTGCCAGTTATTGGCAATCCGACCGGGTGCACCGTACCAGGTGACATTTGCCAGAAAGTCAAACTCAAGTACATCGAAGATGCACCACCTCCCCCGGGATACAGCCTTGAGCGAAATATCAGTCGGGTTTTTGAACTTGAAAGCGTTGCTTAGATCAACCGCGCCAATGGTGCCCGTTCAAGTCAAACCTTGGGGATAATTTACGTGGACACGATTCCGGGGAGCTAAAAATGAGAAAGAATTTAACGGTCTTTTTTCTGTCACTCTTTTGTTATGTGAGCCCTGTACTGGGTGCTGAAGAATTCTTTGAGGAGGCTGGTGAATACTACAAAATTGAAGTGAAGTACAGCGGTAAAACGTCAGGAGTGATCTGGGCTTACGAATGTGACGACTGTACGCCGAGACGATTTGTGTTTGATGATCGGACCATTGTGGAATTAAGCCTTTTTGATTCCCAGTTCGGGGTGGAGTACTTGAAAAATGTGGATGGACTACCGGCATTAGTTACCTGGATACCAAACACAACGCAGGTATTGAGAGTCCTGCCAATGGGCTTTTAGATTGATAGAGGGATTTGATTGTGCTGGTGAATTTACTCGCTCTGTTGTTGTGTCTGACGTTTACTGTCCAAGCCGATGACACGGAACTTTTTGTCAAGATCTTACCGGGTGAAAGTAAGCCCAACGTACTTCTTCTTATCGATACATCCCTCAGTATGAAAGCTATTGCGGGTAATCGGAAAACCGTGTGTGAGACAAAAAAAATCCTGGGATTTATACCAGTAGGACAGAGATGCTACGATGTCGGCACCACCCGCATGGATATTGTCCAAAATGCCGTCCTAAAATTTCTTGATGAGGCTGAAGATGTGAACATCAGCCTCATGCGTTTTAACGACGAGACTTGGCTTGAGAAAAAGTGTGTCAGGTCTTTGGGTTTCCTGGGATGCCTCCAGTATTCATATACCAGAAGATGGCGCAGTCACGGTGGCCGGGTTGCCGTGGCCTCAGAAGATATTGCCACCGCACGTATCCCGACCATGCTTTCTTTCTGGTTCGATTTCGCTCCCGGGGGATATACGCCTCTGAGTGAAACCCTTTTCGAAGCTGGAAGATACTTTAATGGTGATACCCCATATTGGGGGAGCAACGGTACCTCGTCGGCAATGAGGAACGGACATTACATATCACCCATTACCCACAGTTGTCA
>JAQFVO010000257.1 GCA_027942505.1 Endozoicomonas sp.
TGAGCCAGGATTACCCGTTGCGGGTGGTGCTGTTTCATACCGGGGAACAGTCGGTGCTACTGCTGTTGTTTCACCATATTGCAGTGGATGGCTGGTCACTGGACATCCTGTGTCGGGAGATGGCGCAACTTTACCGGGCGGGGGTAAGTGGAAAAAATGAGCTGGCAGCCCTGTTGCCGCCTCTACCCATCGACTATCTGGATTTTACCCTGTGGCAGCAAGAGTCCTGGCAGGCGAGCCTGATGGAACACCAGAGCCAGTGGTGGCAAGAGCAACTGGCGGGACTGGAACCACTTAACCTGCCACTGGATTACCCTCGTCCAAAACTGTTTGACTCCCGGGGCCAGCTCTGTCAATTCAAGCTGACCAAAGCACTGTCTCAACAGCTGCAAAGCATCGCCCGCGACCAGCAAACCACTCTTTATACCGTGATGCTCAGTGCTTTTTTCCTGCTGCTCAGTCGATACAGCGGTCAACACGACCTGGCCGTGGGCAGCCCCATTGCCAACCGCCACCACCCGCAGTTGGAACCTTTGGTCGGTTTCTTTACCAATACCCTGGTGGTACGTACGACAGTTAATGGACAGCAGAGCTTCCGGGAGCTGGTCGGGCAAGTTCATAACACTGTCACCAACATGCAGCAGTATCAGGAGATCCCCTTTGAGCAACTGGTTGAGCAGCTTGATGTTGAACGGGACCCGTCGCGTACGCCCCTGTTCCAAGTGCTGTTCGCGGTGCAACACTTCGCCAATCACTGGACTGACAGTGACGCTGTGCAACTGATGCCCATGCCAAAGCGGGCAGCGACAGCCAAATTTGATCTGACTCTGGTGATTGACGACAGTAACGATGTATTCAGCGGCTGGATTGAATATCCCGTTGCTCTGTTCCACGCCGCGACTATTGAACGGCTCTGGAAGTATTATGTGTCGGTGCTGGAACAGGTGACAGCAAAACCCGATATTTGCCTTGATAATATTACCCTGCTCAGCTCCAGCGAGTATCAGCAGTTTGTTGTGGACTGGAATCGCACTGACAGGCCATTGGCGTCAGAGCAGCAAAACCTGCTACTGCACCAGTTGTTTGAACAACAGGCCCGACAATCACCAGACAACGTTTGTCTGATATTTGCCGATCAGCAACTGACCAACCGGGAAGTTGATAACCGGGCCAACCAGCTGGCTGCGACCATTCGGGAACAGATAAATGGTGATGGAACGGTTCCGCCAGAAAGCTGTTTGCCCGAAACCTGTATAGTGGTCTGCTGCGAACCCGGCCTGGAGATCAATATTGCCGCCCTGGCGGTACTCGAGGCAGGTTGCGTCTATGTACCTGTTAACCACAACGAGGCACCGGAGCGTATCAGTCACATTCTTGCTGACACTGCTGCCCCACTGGTACTGACCACCTCCGGGCAAACGCCCCTGCTGACAGATAATCCATCCGTTCGAACAGTCCTGCTGGATCGCTATTTTTGGAGTGATACTGACAGCATAAAGCCTGAATTGTCAGTGCCAAACGAGGCGTTGGCCTGCATTATTTTCACCTCCGGCACAACCGGAAAACCCAAAGGGGTCATGATTCCCCACAGGGCAATGGTCAACCGTATCCAGGACAGTTTGAGCCGTTTTCCAAACCAGGACAGTGACGTTTT
>JAQFVO010000269.1 GCA_027942505.1 Endozoicomonas sp.
TCGTGCATTGTGGAACCAGCAGCCAGCCACACTGAAAGGGCTTGCCGAACGCTGCTTCCCCAACGACAAAAGTATGAGGAAAGGGGATGAGCTGGAAGTGGCCGATGGCATCTGGTATCTGGATGTCGAGCAGGAAGAACTGATCGCCGGTTACTGCATTCAGGACGTTGAACTCACCTTCGCCTGCTTTGAAAAAATGTGGCAAATGGGGTTCCCGCCGGAAGAGCTGGAAGTTATGGACATGACGTTGAAAATGTTTATTAACAGACCGTTCGTACTCGGCAGCGAGCGAGTGCAAAAGTACCAGCGTCGCCTGCAACGGAACAAAGAGAGATGGTATCGGATCAGTGGCTGGCCCCGCTCAACACTGGCCTCCAACGACAAGTTTGTGGCCCGGCTGGAGAAAGACCATGGGATCAAAATCGACAAAATCCCCAGCCCAACGGACAAAAACCCCAACAACATGCGTTATCCACTGGCCAAGGACGATCTGGAATTTCTAGCGATACAAGACGAACACCCGAATCTGCGGGCGCTGTGGAAAGCACGACTGGCGGCCACAGCCAACTCCGAGCTGAGCCGATGCGCCCGTGTACTGGATCATGGTTCAGTAAGCTGGATGAACCAACATGGCAATATAGCGATGCCGCTCAATTACTACAAGGCCCACACTGGACGATGGGGCGGCACCAACAAGCAAAACCCCCAGAACCTCGGGCGTGGCTCAATCCTCCGTCGCGGCCTTAAAGCGCCCGAGGGGTCTGTGGTGGTTGTAAGGGACTTGTCAAATATCGAGGGGCGCATGAGCGCCTGGTTCTGCGGTCAGAACGATATGCTGGATATCATTGCCAGTGGGCAGGATATCTACAACGATATGGCCACGGCAATCTACGGCTACCCAGTGAACAGAAAAGACCCAAAATACACGACAGAAGGTTTCGTAGGTAAGGTGGCATCACTTGGCCTCGGCTATGGGATGGGTGCCAACAAATTCCACCACACCCTGGCGTCTGGTGCCATGGGCAAACGAGTCAACATCGGCATAGAGAAAGCGACACACGTTGTCCAGACCTATCGCCGGAAGAACTTCAATATCAGCCAGATGTGGAAGACCCTGCAATTCGTTATCCAGGACATGGCCAACGAACACATTGTCCCCTACATGCTGGGGCCTGTGCGGGTCGAATACCGGCGCATAGTGCTACCCAGTGGACTGGCTCTGAATTACCCGGGACTCAGGGAGATCGACCACCCGGACGCCATCAACGAATATGAATACTGGGAAGGCAAGTTCTGGAAAAAAATCTACGGCGGGCTGTTCCTTGAGAACATCATCCAGGCGCTGGCTCGGATCGTTATGTCCAGTGCTATGGTCCGATTCAACCGCTGGCTGGGCGACAAAGGACAAATAGCCCTGACGGTCCACGACGAAGTTGTAGCTATCGTCAAAGAAGAACACGCCGAAGAAGCATTTAAACAGCTCGACATAGAACTGACACGCACCCCAGAGTGGGCTGACCAAAGACTGGTGCTTGAGTCGGATGGGGGAATCGACGTTTGCTACTCCAAATAGTTATACTGAATAATTAGCACTGCTTATATCAGGAAGGGTAATATGGAAAAACTCACGTTCTTACAACACATAAGGAATGCTTTGTCAAAGACTTACCATGCTGACGGCAAGGTAAGCTCCTTCCCGGGCGCAAAGACATTGAACAGTGTTGAGAAAGATGTCCCTTTCACAACCGAAGGTCTCCAAGAGAAACATCGCCTCATGCGGTTGTTTGCGAAGAAAGGCTTCGCAATGATGAAAGGCCCGTTGACCAAAATCCTTGAGCAGGAAAGTAGGGCAGGCAAAAGTGACAGGGGAGCATCGACACGAACAATCGTCCTTGACTTCGACGGCATATCCCTGCCTGGGTACGAAACGCCAGAGAAAATGGATGCCTCGGAGCTAAAGAAAATCGCAGAAATGCTCGTACAACAGCTCCCGTATAGCTTCCACCACAGCAGTTACATCGCCACCGCCAGCTCCAGCATGGGAGTCAAGCGCAAAAAGCTCGGCTTGCACATCGAGTTTTGGCTGGCGGATCCCATAAACCCGAAAAGCCTCAAGCACTACCTTGAGCATTTGAACTACACGTCACCGTTCTTTGCCGACCAACTAAGGCTGACTGAAAAACATGCGGCGTTGAGTTATCGCATAGACCTGAACCTGGCGGAAAACAGCCGCATGATTTACAGTCAGCCTTAGTTGTTCGCCAAAGAACGGTGACGTGTAGTTCAAATGCACAAGGTAGTGCTTGAGGCTT